>JAUCGI010000162.1 GCA_030378035.1 Desulfobacterales bacterium HSG2 | reverse complement strand
GCCCCGGCTCCTGACGATTTAGATGATGCGTCCGATGAGGACATGTCTGAAGAGGATATTGTTGTTGACGAGGATGGTACCGTTTATATTGATGGCATAGTCATTGAGGACGGTATGGTTCTTGAGGACGGCACGGTTGTGTCGATTGAAGATGCTCCGGGGGATGATGAAGAGGGCGATTCCGACGTAGAGGATGAACCTTTTGCCCTGAACATCCAGTTTGTTGATATGCAAACATCCGTTGCGTTTCTTCCAACTGAAGAAGGTCTTGAACTTCAGAAACAGATACTGGACTCGAAAACTCGGGATTCTGAAATTCGCAGTCTGCTGCCGGATGGCCGCGTGGAATTAACCATTCATATCGCTCCCGGTATGATGGTACAGCCTGAACTTCCGCTTAAATTCGGTCTTGAAGTGCGAAAGGGCATGTATGCTGATTTGCTGGTATGGGACAGCGATATCGAACAATTTACCGATGTTCTGACAGTGAAAGATGTCGGGCCCGAGGTGGAAAAGAGTGTGGCACTGACCCTGCTTCTGCCCCCTGAACTCATTGAAAGATTGAAGGGTAGTATCGGCACATCCTCAACCTTTAATATTGTTTCATGGATTGACGGAACCTCTGACATTGTGGAAGTGAGTGAGCTGGATGTCGTTGATATGCCGGATCGCTTCACAGAAGATCGGGATAACAAAGAGCGCAAGGCCGCACGGAATGATACTGTTATAAAGTGGTCCCGAGGCTACCAAAAGAACTTTGCCAATACTTCTTTCGGCGCGGGAATTGCCGCTCATGCCTATGCACAGCTTGGAAAGAGGGGCGCTCTTGCCAGTGCTGATGGAAACGCCCATGTGTGGGTGTTGGGCAAAAGATTTGAAATACTTGGCGCTGACGGAAAAGCAGAAGCCATGCCTGCCGAGGTGGGCAAGTCCTACCTTGATTTGGATGTCCGTTTTTTAAACAACAGCATTTGGTCTTATTATAAAGAGGGCTACCTTATTAATAAAGGTAAAAAAAGTTTTTCAAAGAAAGTAGAGGTTTCAAAAACTTTTGTGATTATTATTATTCCCGTAACATTCACTGCAGGTGCCCGTGGCGAATTGGGAATCCAGTGGGATGTGGATATGAACAACCGCTGGGATCTGGGTTACGGAAACTTTTATGCAAAAGTCGGTCCGTTTCTTGATATCGGGGCTTACGGAAGCGCCAAGATTAACCTGTACCTTGCTTGGGGAGGCGTCAAGGGAACACTTTCTCCGCTTATCAGAGATGAGTTTTGGGCGCACATAGACTGTCCTATGGAGCTGAGAGACAACAGGTGCAGGCTGTGGGGCAAGCTGACATTCAGGGTTTACAACGAACTGTGGGGGCCCCACGGAAAGTTCGGTCCGTTTGCCGGTTACAGAAAGCCGAGTATCTGTTATAAAAAGATATGTATATGGGGATGTTTGAAGATCCCATATCCTTGCCTTAAGAAAGTAGAGAAATGGTGGGTGCTAGTTGACTGGAGATCCTACTACAGAAAAGACACGCTGGTTAATTGGAGTAAAGAGGGGAGTATTAAAATACTTTGTCCAGAGAGACCCGCTTTATCTGTTACACCGCTTGAGAAAAATGTTTCCAAGCTGAATGGCACCACTACGCTCAATGTTGCCAATTCAGGCGTCAGGCCGATGACTTGGACAGCCACGGTAAATGATGCCTCCTGGCTGACGATTATCAGCGGAGCTTCAGGAACTACCGATGAGGGGGATAGCAGCACGATCACCCTGAGCTATGAAGATAATCCGGGTGAGGAACGGATCGGAACAATCACCGTAACAGCGCCGGGTGCTGATGGCAGCCCGCAAACTGTCAAAGTGAAACAAGATTCTGCTGCTATGGAATACGCCGGAGCAGGCATAGATATGGATATTTCGACGGCTGATATTGATCCGGCAGTGACGGCTTCCAAAGATGATGAGGTCTGGGTGGCTGTGGTCGCACAGGGAGTTACTGATCTGGATACCCTCAAGCTTAATGTGAATTTTGATCCGACCAAGGCTGAGTTTATTGAAGGTAAGGAAGACGGGCCTGACGGAACAAAGAATTTCTTGAAGCAAAACGGAGGCACAACCATAGGGTTTACAGCCCTTAAAACATCTGCCGGATCAATTATGATTATGAATTCTCTCAGTGGTAATAATACCGGTGAAGCTCCGGATGGTTCCGGTCCCATTGCTTATTTGAAATTCAAGGTGCTTGACGTTGATTCCGATAACGAACTTACCCTTGATAATGTGTCTTTTTCCAACTCCGGCGGCGAGGCAGAAAATGTCACCGATCTTAAAACCGGAACCTTTATGAAGGAACCAGGATGTGACGGAGATTTTGACGATGACGGAGATGCAGACGATGCTGATCTCGGAATGCTTTGTGGAAAAATGGATTGTAAAGAAGGAGATGCGTGTTGGGATTCAAAGTATAATTTGAACAGAACGCCGGATGCATCAGGAAATCAGGTCATCAGCGTCGAAGATTATCAGACCTTTATAGATGTTTATTATAATAAGTGTCCGTAATCTTTTGCGAATATCTCTTTATGCAAGGCCATTCCTAACATGGCCTTGCATAGCAACACTATGAATCTTTACTTAACCCTTATTTGAAACGGAGGGAAAAATGATAACAATAAAATTGAAAAGAACTGCTCTTTGGGCAACAATGACCGTTGCCATTTTCAGCATGTTTTTCTTCTCGGGAACGCACTTCGCGTTGGCCGGAGGTTGCGCTCTGGAAATAAATTCAACGCTCACATCTGAAGCAGATGATGAAATATGGGTTGATGTGGCCGTTTATGACGTGGAAAACCTGGATACCTATCGGGTTGATGTAACATTTGATCCCGAGCGGATGACATTTCTCGAAGGACATGAAGATAATCCGTCGGCCGGAATACTTAACCTTTTAAAACAACGCGGGGGAACAACAGCCGGATTCCTGGCACTTGAAAAAGTGCAGGGGACAGTTACCATTCTCAACGCCCTTGTAGGAATAAATTCAGCAGAGGCACCGGAAGGAAGTGGCACAATAGCGCTCCTGAAATTCAGACTTCTTGATGATGCGCCTGACAACAGTTTGACGATTTCAAAAGTAACCTTTCTGAATCCGGGGGGGACCGATGATCCTGTTCCCGACACCAACATTAAACCGTTGGCCCTTAACCCGACCTTCAAAATTGAAGGTTACGCGAAAGACCGAAACGATTCGCCTCTCGAAGAAGTAACCGTTCAAATTGTCGGCGCGTCAGAACTCACCACATATTCGGATGATAACGGCTATTATCAATTTACCGGCATATCCGAGGGAAGCTATACGGTTTCGGTTACAAAAGAAGGCTATGAATTTCAGCCACTTTCGGAAAATGTTTTGCTGGATTCCGACAACCCTGTCGCCACTATAGATTTTAATGAAAAATTTATAGATAAAGACAACGACGGCCTGGAAGATGACTGGGAAATTCAGTATTTCGGTGATATTTCACGCGACGGAACAGGCGACTATGACGGTGACGGATACACGGACAGGGATGAATTCAGTAACGGAACAGATCCGGCACAGAATGAAACCAGCACTGTTGAGGGAGGCGTATTCACAGCAGATAAAAGCGGCGTTATCGAGATTGACTGGCTCTATGATGGCGGGATGTATGAAGGAGAACTCGGCATATTCAGCCTTGATGGGATGTTCGATCTCATAACGGACCGGACTGCATTTATAAAGGAATCTACAAGACGGGTGTTGTCAAACAGCACTGAGGGTTATGTGGTATTGTCAGACTCACAAGAGGGCGCACGCTTCAGCGGTTCACTTGGAGAACCGACTGACTGGAACCGTGGTCCTTATGTGGGAGCGAAAAGCTTTCAGTTCAAGTCGGCAGATGCTCAGGACTCGGATGAAGAAGATGCTCAGAACTCGGATGAAGAAGATGCTCAGGACTCGGATGAAGATGCTCAGGAAACGGATGACGGTCAGGAAGGTACTCAGTTTGCCATCGCGCTTGTACCGAATTCCACGTTTGAGCAACTATCCCAAAATCCCGAAACAACCGTGCCCGGTAAACGTCCTTTGTTTTCACTCGTATTATCGAATCCGTTCCAGGGAACACACCTGGGACAGGTGGCAGACATAAACGGCTCCGGGAACGTCTTCGTGTTTGAGGATATGGAAGTCACTGGAAGCGATAAGGATTACAATGACCTTATCATCCGGGTAACTGGCGCGACTGTGGATGTGGAGCCGGTAGACACCGTGGCGAATCAGAATTGGCATGACTGGAGGCAAGAGACGGATCTGGGCGCGCAAATCATTGAACACGCAGAGACGCCGCCTATACAGTCTCAGGATATGAGTGTCTCCGTAACTTTTGACACTTTGACCGACGCCCTGATGGTCTATGATTCTCAGGACAGAGTGTGCGGCAAGGAGGGATGCTACATCCCGGGTGCAAAATTTGAAATAGATGATAACGGGCACCAACATGTCTATTTGCCCAAAGTACCTGATGACGGAGAAAGTTCCTATCGTCTCATGCTGCGTGGTACAATGAGCGAAACCCGCCAGTTGACGGTAAAAGGACATCAGGGAGATACCGAAATCTCGTCTGACACAAAAGAGGCTGTAATGGAAGCGCACAAGATATTCACCTCTGATCTGACAGCATCTTCGTCAGACGACAGTCTGACAATTGATTTCGGAGACCTGAAGGAACATACCGCGTCTGACGGCGAGACACCTCTCTGTTATGATTTTGATCTGGATGGCGATATTGATGATGGAGATGTCAAAAACGTCTTGTCAAGAATGGGCGCGTCCGCAGGGGATCAGGATTATGATCCGGTCTATGATCTGGATGATGACGGTTCCATCGGACTCCTTGATCTTATGACCATCAGAAATAGTAAGTTTACCGATGTTCCTCCTCCGGAGGAGTAACAGACAGTTGTCCCATCCTTTAGAGAGGGGGCAGGCGTATCTCCATGTCTGCCCCTTTTATCTTTTTGATCGGGATTTCGGCATCCTTCATTTGCCGGTTCACATTTTTTTGGTGTTCATAAAAATGTAAAGTCTGTAGTAGAACGAATTTGCAATTCGTTTATGAACGATTTACAAAATCGTTCTACAATTAAAAAGAGTAAGATAACATGATGTGCAACTTTTAAACACAGGGGCGCGGAGACAACGGAGTTCAGCGGAGACTCCGCGGCCCTCTGTGTTCTCTGTAGTTTGAAAAAGTTGCACATGACATAAGATAGTGAAAGGATTTTAAATGAATATTTTGAATCGGGATGCGCTAAAAATTATATTTGTACGCCCCCCGTGTCATCTGTGGCCCATAATCAATGAATCTGATAATTTTCTAATGCCCCTTTCGTTTCCGAGCCTGAGCGCCTATCTTAAACAGGAGATGCAAGGCGTATCTATCAAAGTGATTGATTGCCTTCCCTTAAAAATCGGCTATAAATCTTTGCGTAAAATACTGGAAGATGAAAAACCCGATGTTGTCGGAGTGGGTGAGAGTCTCCCATACATTTACGAGGGATTAAAAGTTTTAAAAATTGCAAAGGAGCTGAACCCTGACGTTGTTACAATAGCAGGCGGTCATTTCCACTCCCACATGCCGCAATATTCCCTTAACAATTATCCGGAACTCGATTTTATTGTGCGGTATGAGGGCGAAAAATATCTCTGGGATCTGTTGGAAGTCCTGAGAAACGGCGGTGATATCTCAACGGTAAAATCTCTCGCTTACAGAGATAATGGCAGGATAGCAGAAACAGAACCCGGAAGTTTGATAAAAGATTTGGACAGCCTGCCCATGCCGGACTATGATGCCATGCCCATAGAAAAATACGCGCCCTTTGGAAAACTCTGGCCCAAAGCCATCACAGTACAAGCCAGTCGGGGGTGTCCCATGAATTGTTCATATTGTTCATGGAGCGCGCAAGAAGGTGAGCATGTCCGTCGGAATGGAAAAATAACTCTGATTCCGGCAAGACGGACAAAAAGTGTTAACAAGGTCATGGAAGAGATTGACCTGTTATACAACAAATACGGAATACGGTATCTTTTCTGGGTGGACGGAACCTTGAATTTTGATACAGCATGGATTGACAACCTCTGTTCGGAAATTATCAGGAAAAACTATAAGCTTGGCTGGTGGGCGTTTTTAAGACCTGACCTTCTGCTTGAGCAGGAAAAGCAAGGTGTACTCGAAAAAATGGTGAGTGCAGGACTGAAACACACCCTGATGGGCGGAGAACGATGCTCCGAAGAGGAGATCAAGTTTATCGGAAAGCCGGGGATGAAAGGTACGGAAGTCTTTGAAGTCACCCATCTTTTAAAGAAAAAATATCCGGGTGTATTCCGCCAGGCAACCTTTGTTACAGGAATAAGGACCGAGACAAAAGAAAGCATGGAAACCTTGGGAAAATATACACGAAAGGCAGCGCTGGATTTTACCTCATTCCACCCCATGATGCCCTATCCCGGAACTCCGCTTTGGGAAAAAGCTGACAAAGAGGGCTGGATAGAAGATTATGACTTTTCAAAGTATGATATGTTTTATCCGATCATGCCTTCGGAGAAACTGAGCAGAGCGGAAATCGCACGACTCAACAACAAATTGCATCAGGATTTTGTCAGAAAACGACCCTTCAAATACATCAGCGGACTCTTTTCAACGATAGAGATTCGAAGAAAACTCCATTGGTGGTTTCTGTTTTCAAGCGCAAGAGTTCTGCTGAGGGATATATATCTTGCCTTAAAAGGTGAAAAAGAATTTGAAGGCCTTGCATCAATAAACAAATTATGGAAGCCCGAATGGTATGATCAATAAATATGTATTCCCTTTGCTGTCCGTATGGATCATTGCGGCCTATCTTCATTTGCTGCATTGTCTCCGTATGTTTGAAATGGTTTCTTCAACAACCATTGTTTTTGTTTTGTTTATTCCTGTTATTTTGCTTGAATTTTTATTCAGCAGTATTTTTTCTTTCGGCCGGATAAAAAGATTTTCAGAGATTGAACTCAAATGGCTTCTTTTATTTGGATGCAGAGTATTATTCTGGTTCGCTTTTTTCAATGTATGGGTCATATTTGTAGTCAATACTTCCAATGACCTGCAATGGCTCAAGTGGTTTGCCCCTCAGTTTTATCTCCAGTTTTATCTGGTGCTCAGAGGGGAAAGCTGGATCACGCTGATTACACTTGGCCTGTGGCTGTTCCTGTTTTATATAATTACGGTCAGAAAAAAGAAACTTCGGCTGTTTTCAGCGATGATATTGCCCAATGTTCTTGTTCTGTTATTATTTGCTCATTTATACCACTACGGAGGTGCCGGGGGATTATTTGAAAGTAGGATCACGAAACAGGAGGGTGTTGAGAAATTTTTCAATATCAGAGCATTGGCTTCTCACACAACCCGAAATCACCCGCGAGGCATTTTTTTTGATAAAAAGGAAAACGCCTTGTTCGCCATGTTCGGATGCACCTATTGTCAAGATGAAATTCAATATCCTACCATAGTCCGCATAGATATGACGACAGGTGACACACACTATTTTTTAAGCGGCAATATCAGGCAAATTCATTGGGATGCGTCTTCCGAGAGCCTGTTTGCAGCCCCTTGGTATCAGGAAGTCTTTTATGAATTGTCAAAACGTGATTTGTCAACAATCAGGACATATCCGAATCAGACAGAGGGATTACTTCAATACTGGGAACCGATGGACATTGTCAAAGACGTTGCAAAACCCCGGGTTTATATCGGCAATGATGTTGAACAGGCTGTCATGGCGTACAATTTGGATACAGGCAGAATTGACAAGCTGCTGAATTTGTATAAACAGGGATTTGTCAAATGGGGCGGGCCGGTGTGGAATATTGTACAGTCAGAAAAAACACGAAAGCTTTATTTTACATCAGGACCCGGTGAAACCCTTTATGAAGCGGATCCTGACACCTTAACCATACTGAGGCACAGAGATTTTTTCGATGTCGTCGGCACCGCGCTTGAAATTGATGATGAGCATGGCATATTATATTATCAGAATGGATGTTTTGATAAGATTTACGAGATCAGTCTTGACACTTACGAGGTGAAAAGAACACTGAAAGGCGAAGGCCATGCCAGACGTATTCGCTTAGATAAAAAGCGAAACTGCCTGTATGTGCTCGGATATTTTTCAGGGACGGTTTTTGCCGTTGATCTGAATACAGGCCGCCGCGTCTGGACGATAAAGGTCGGAGGCTTGCCTCATGGCATGGATTTAAGTGAAGATATTCTTTGGATTAATTCCATGGCAGGGATTCTGAGGCTGAATCTTAAAACAATCTGGGAGAAAAATACGCATGAACAATCATAAGCACAAACTCCTTCTGCTCAATCCGCCGTCTGTGAAACCCGTATTTCGTGACTGTTATTGCAGCGGCTCGTCCAAAGGAACATTTTTCATTCATCCTTTGGATTTGCAAATCCAATCGGGATTTTTTTCTCAGCCAGAATTTGAACTGGAATTCATCGACGCAGTCTGTGAAAGACTCAGTCCCTCCAGGACTCTGGGCAAAATCGGAAAGTTTGCTCCTGATACCATCCTCTCCCTTGTGGGTGAAACATTTCTGGAAGATGACGCAGCATTCTTCAGCCAGCTTAAATCAGTGTTTCCTCGTGTTCGTCTGTTTCTCTCCGGCGATACAGCCAAATTTGACCCTGAGAAATTATTCCGGAAGGTTCCTGAAGCCGAAGGACTGCTCACGGATTTCAGTTCCCCCGGCCTCCTTGAACACCTCACAGGCCGC
>JAUCGI010000004.1:87841-97132 GCA_030378035.1 Desulfobacterales bacterium HSG2 | reverse complement strand
TGGAGGAGGTGGAATATGGTCAGAAGTGGTTAGGCCGGTTTATTCATATTTTCAGCCTGTTCAGATTGACAGGGTATGCGCTGGGCTGCCTTTTCTTTATGGCAACCGTGTTTTTTGTGGCAAATACGATCCGCCTGGTTCTTTATTCCAGACAGGAAGAGATTGAAATCATGCGTCTGGTCGGGGCGTCCGAGAGCTTCGTCAAAGACCCTTTTTACATTCAGAGCCTTATTCAGGGCGCGCTTGGCGGATTCATCGGGCTTGGCGTATTGTTTGTGACATTTAATTTTATTATCGGAAACTGGGAAATCGGAAGCTGGAAACTGGGAAGCGTCTCGAATTTCCAATTTCCAATATCAGATTTCAACCCCCGCTTTCTTCCCCCCGATATTTCCGTCGGCATATTTCTGGGGAGCATGTTTGTCGGGTGGCTGGGATGTTACCTTTCCCTTAAACAGTTTTTAAAATTGTAAATGGATGCTTGATGCTTGATGCTGGATGCTGGATGCTTGATGCTGGATATTGATGCTTGATGCTGGATATTGATGCTTGATGCTGGATGCTGGATGCTTGATAATCAAATTCTGAATTTCAAGCATCAAGCATCAAGCATCAATATCCAACATCCAACATCCAGCATCCATATCCAGCATCAAGCATCAAGCATCAAGCATCAAGCATCAAGCATCAATATCAAGTATAATGCAGAAAATATTTTTAAAAAAACTTCGTATATTCCAAACGATAATATGTATGGTTCTGATTTTATTTCCTGCCGGAATTTCCGGAGCGAAATCCGATAAAAAAATCGAAAACCTCAAAAAAGAAGCCGAAAATATAAACCGTAAGATAAAAAAAAGCAAGGTCAAAGTACAAACATTCACCAAAAAGGAAAAAGCGGTTATAAGCAGCTTAAACAAGGCAGAACTGGCCCTTGACAAAGCCAGGAAACGGGTTGCCGCGGCCCGGGCCGAACTGGTCTCCCTTGAAGAGAAAGTAAGGAAAACCAAAGCCGCGGCCCGGGAACTGATGAAGCAGATTCAAGTCAGCGAAAACTATGCATCCCGGCGTATGATCGCGCTTTACAAACTGAACCGGCTGGGAAAAATGCATCTGCTTGCATCCGCGGATTCTGTCACCGATTTTTTTCAGCGAAAGACGGCTTTGGAGCGAATCCTTGCTTATGATCAGGAGGTTCTGGAAGACCTTGCAAACAGCAAAGCCAAGTTGCAGAAGCTCTCAGATACCCTGAATGCCCAGAAAAAGAAAAAGCTCTCCCTTGAAGCCGCCTGCAAAAAACAGGTCCGGGTGGTGTCCCGCAAAAAGACCAAAAGATCGAAACTTCTTGCGGATATCCGCAAGAAAAAATCTCTGACACTCGCTTCCATCGATTCCTTAAAGCATGCGGCAAAGGCTCTGAACCAGAAAGTGAAAGCGATGATCCTGAAATTCCGCAAATCTGAAAAGACAAGAAGGAAAATGTCACCCTCAGGAAAATTTTTTGCTCTTAAAGGCTTGCTTAATATGCCTGTTCAGGGTAAGGTAACTTCTTTTTACGGTCGGTATAAAAACGCCGAATTTAATGTGATGAACTTCCGGAGCGGTATTGACATCAAAGCAAAGCAGGGATCGCCCATACACGCGGTGTATGCCGGCCGGGTACTTTTTTCCAGTTGGTTCAAAGGATATGGCAACATGATCATTATTGATCACGGGAATCATTACTGCACGCTTTATGCACATGCCGAAGAGGTTTTTAAAAAACAGGGGGATCGTGTGAAGACCGGTGAAACGATTGCAACTGTGGGAGATGCCGGTTCCATGACAGGTCCGGGACTGCATTTTGAAGTCCGCCATCATGGGAAATCGATAGATCCGATGAAGTGGCTTAGGAATTGATGATGTTGGATGCTTGATGCTGGATGCTGGATGCTTGATGCTGGATGCTTGATGCTGGATGCTGGATGCTTGATGCTGGATGCTGGATGCTGGATGCTTGATGTTGGATGCTTGATGCTTGATGCTTGGATGCTTGATGCTTGATGTTGGATGCTTGATATTTGATGCTGGATGCTTGGAACTTGAAAGTTAAGAACTTGAAACTTAGAAACTTAAAAGTTGAAACTTGGGACCTGAAACGTGAAATTCCATTGCCGTCCGTAATGTCTGATATTTTCCTGTAGCGGGCAAAATGTTTCGGGTTGCGCATCAAGCTAAGGATCAGCACGATTCCCGAACCCCGTCCGGCTTTGATATGTTTGCGGTCTTAAAGCTTGCAAACCCGCCAATGTAGCGGGCAGAATTTTTCGGACGGGCGGTTGCACATCAAGCTAAGGATCAGCACGATTCCCGAAACCCCATCCGGCTCGGCTTTGGATATTCCCGGAAAGACAGGGGTTGCGGTCTTAGCTTGCAACCCCGGCAATGTGGCGGGCAGAATTTTTTGGACAGGTTGCAATCCCGTCCGACAATGATAAACTTGAGGATTGGAAAATGTTGATTGTCAATCATCAATCCTTCAACCTTCAATCAAAAAAGGAGTAACAATAGATAATGAAACAAAAGAAGAGAAAACTTTTAAAATTGTGTTTGGTAATCGTAATCGCTGTTTCATTCGGTGTTATCGGAACAGGTTTTCACCGAGATATTTCGGCCGATGATGAAACATACAGGGGCCTCAAAATATTTTCCGATGTGATTCAACTGGTTGAAAAAAATTATGTTGATCCTGTGGATACCAAGGAACTCATACAAAAGGCGATCCAGGGAATGGTCAGCAGTCTTGACCCTCATTCCCAACTGCTTCCGCCGGAAGCTTTTGAGGAATTACAGATTGACACCGAGGGCGAGTTCGGCGGTATCGGGATTGTCATTACCATGCAGAAGGGTATTCTTACGGTTATCGCCCCCATCGAAGGGACTCCGGCTTACAAAGCCGGCGTAAAAGCCGGGGATGTCATCATCAAGGTGGATGGCGAATCGACCAAGGAAATGGCGCTGTGGGAGGCTGTCAAGAAGATGAGAGGCCCCAAAGGGGAGCAGGTGGTGATAACCGTTGTGCGGAAAGAGGAGTCAGAACCGATAGATTTTGAAATCGTTCGGGATATTATCCCGATTGAAAGCGTGAAACACATTCCCTTAAAATCGGGGTACGGATACATTCGGATTACCAATTTTCAGAAGAACACGGCCGATGATGTCGAAGCGGCTTTAAGAAAGTTGCATGCAGGCGAGTCCTTAAAAGGGCTTCTCCTTGACCTTCGGGACAATCCGGGCGGACTTCTCAATCAGGCCATAGAAGTCTCAGATATCTTTCTTGATGATGGTGCGATTGTTTCTATCAAAGGCCGGCTGAAAAGACATACAAAAGAGTTCAAGGCGCGGCGCAACAGAAAAAAGCTTGATTTTCCGATGGTTGTGCTGATCAACGGCGGAAGCGCCAGCGCGTCGGAGATCGTTGCCGGCGCGTTGCAGGATCACAAGCGGGCGCTCCTCCTCGGGACAACCTCCTTTGGCAAAGGGTCGGTTCAGACGGTGGAAACCTTGCGGGACGGTTACGGGCTCAAATTCACAATTGCCAGATATTACACGCCTAACGGACGTTCCATCCAAGCGCAGGGGATCGCGCCTGATGTGGAAGTCAAACACAGATTCGTGGAGGAAGAAATGGAGGATGAAGAAGAAGGCCTCCTGAAAGAAAAAGACCTTAAAAACCATCTTGAAGCGTATCCGTATGAAGAAGATGAGGCGGACAAAAAGGAATCCGGGGATAAAAAGGATAAAAAGAAATCAAAGAAGCGCAGAACCGAATCCAGATACGGTCCGCTGAATGCCGAAGGGCTTCAGGCAGACAACCAAGTCATGCGGGGGCTTGAAATTCTGCTAAGTTATGATATTTTCAAGGACAGTAGTCAGTAGTCGGTTGTCAGTAGTCGGTTGTCCGTTGTCCGTTGCTCCGTTGTCAGTGAACCGACAACTGACAACTGACAACTGACAACTGACAACCGTCAACCGTCAACCGCCAACCGCCAACCGCCAACCGCCAACTGAACAACTGAAATGACTGAAAACGAGACAACGCTAAAGAGATTTCCGCATTCCCGCACTTCGTATCTGAGGAGGGGGGCTGTCGGGGTATGCTTCCTGATAATGCTGGCTGTTCTGACGGGATATGTTTCCCAATGCTCAGTGAATGTGGCAGAAGAGATCCCGATGTATTATAAGACGCCCACTTTTGAGATCTATCCTGAAGAGGAAATATCGCCTCGCCGTCAGATACCCAAGCCCGAACCTTTTTTGCCCAAAGTCGCCATTATTATTGACGATATGGGATATGATGTTGATATCGCTGAAAAATTTCTCAGTCTTGACACAACTCTCACCTTTTCCATCTTCCCCCACAGTCCCTTCCAGAAAGAGATTATGAGCAGAGCCAGGGCAAAAGAGATGGATATCATGCTTCATCTGCCAATGGAGCCGAAGGAATACCCTTTGGTTGATCCGGGCCCGGGGGCTCTCCTGACGACAATGCCTCCGGAGAAGCTCATCAGCCAGCTCAGAGAGAATCTGGATGCCCTTCCTTTTATCAAAGGCGTCAACAATCACATGGGGTCAAAAATGACCGCTGTTTCGACGCATATCTATCAAATCCTATCTGTTTTGAAGAAAAGGAATCTTTTTTTCATTGACAGTTTCACCACAGCAGACAGCCGTTGCAAATCATCCGCCCGTTTATTGCAGATACCTTTTGCTCAGAGAGATGTGTTTTTAGATCATGTTCAGGACCCGGATTCCATCCGAAAACAGTTGAACCGACTGGTCCGAATTGCCAACTATTACGGTGAGGCGATTGGCATCGGCCATCCTTACACAGTGACCTATGAGGTTTTCCGTGAAATGTTTCCTGAATTGAAAAAAAAGGTCCGGCTTGTCCCTGCTTCTGAGGTGGTGCATACCATTGGTTAATGCTCTTACCTCTTGCTCTTAATCTTAATCTTAATCTTGCTCTTTATCTTGCTCTTTATCTTGCTCTTTATCTTTATCTTTATCTTTATCGCGTCTATTCGATTAGGAACAAGAGCAGGATTAAGAGCAAGATTAAGATAAAGATAAAGAGCAAGAGCAAGAGCAAGAGCAAGATTAAGAGCAAGAGCAAGAGCAAGATTAAGAGCAAGATTAAGATTAAAGATTGATATGGGACATATTGTCGTTAAGAACTTACGAAAAGAATACATTGAGCGGCGAAAACTCAATCGCAGTCAGGAATGCCCTTATGTTCCCTGCGGGGAGGTTAATGTCGTTTTTGAGGATATTAATCTTGAGTTTCAGGAAGGGGAGATGGTCTGTATTCTCGGCCCTTCCGGGTGCGGTAAGACGACCATGCTCCGTATTATTGCAGGGTTTGACAAACCGACCGCCGGCAACGTCATTGTAAACGGCAAAGAGATAACCGGGCCCAGTCCGGATCATATCTTTGTGTTTCAGCACAGCGCGCTGCTTCCCTGGATGACCGTCTGGGAGAATGTGGAATTAGGTGTGCGCCACGTCCGGGACAAGGCAGAGAGGGAAGAGAAAATAGAAGAGTTTATTGAGATGGTTGAGTTGGAGGGATTTGAGGACAACTATCCCTATCAGTTGTCCGGGGGGATGCAGCGCAGAGCAGAACTGGCGAGAGCTCTGGTAGCCGAACCGGAGACCCTTTTCATGGACGAGCCGTTCTCGGGTCTCGATTTTCTGACCCATATGAAGATGCGTGAGGAAGTTGTCAATATGCACGAATTCTTTGAAAAAACAACCATTATCGTTACCCATGATATTGATGACGCGCTGATTATGGGGGATCGGATCACACTCTTGGGCGGCAGACCTGCTCAGGTGAAAATGTCCCGGAAACTCGATTTCCCCCGTCCGCGTGATTTCACAGCAGATGAAGAGTTAACCGAACTGAGACATGAGATTTTTCTCGCGCTGGGGGTCAATTATGCGCTATAGAGATATCCCTTTGCCTTGGCGGATATTCATCGGGGCAGTCGGATGGCTCATTCTCATCTCTGTCCTTCATTACTGGCTCAATGCTGACCATGGCACGCGGCGGGTGATTCAGATGGGATACATGCCGGTAATCACCAACCTTGCCGCGCCCCTTTTGGATGAAGCCTCAGAAAAGAGCGGCGATATCCGGTTCAGCGCGATGAAATTCGCCTCTTTTGCAGAGATGGCCGAGGCCCTTCGCAACGATCAGATTCAGGCCGCGTTTATGATTGCCCCGCTTTCCATCGTCCTCAGACAGCAGGGGGAAGACGTCAAAGTCGTCTGTATCGGCAACCGCCATGAAAGCACACTGGTGGTCAGGAAAGACCTGAAAGTGAGGACGCTGAAGGAACTGGCCGGCAAAACCCTTGCCGTCCCCATGCGCTATTCAGGGCATAACCTCAGTATCCTGCAACTGATGGAGAAAAACGGTCTTACCGGACGGATTCGCGTGGTTGAGATGAATCCGCCGGATATGGCTTCCGCGCTGACTGTGGGATCATTGGACGCGTATTATGTCGGGGAGCCTTTTGCCGCACAGACCGTCAGAAGCGGTGACGCGGAGGTTCTGTATTATGTGGAAGAGGTATGGAAGAATTTTATCTGCAACCTCATCCTGGTAAAGCAGACGTTTATTGAAAGCGACACTGACATCATCCGGATGCTGGTTCAGGCCGCGGCCCGTTCCGGTCTCTGGGCCGGGAAGAACATCGAAGAAGCCGCAGAAATCGCGTCCCGCCATTGGAATCAGCCAGTTGAAATCGTCAAATATGCCCTCTCAAGCCCTGAGAATCGCATCGTATATGACCGATTCGTCCCCAGGCTTGAAGAGATGCAGTATATGGCGGATATCATGCTGCATTTCGGCCTGATCACCAAGAATGATATCAGAGGGCTGGTGGAGGACAGATTTGCAAAGGAGGCGGATTTGGAAGGGATCGACGATTTTGAAAGCATTCTTCGCGTCCAAGTCAGAAGCCGTTCGGATGACAATGAATCCTCTGACGCGTTTTTCAAATGAATTAAGAAGGCGGATTTGGAATGGATCGACGATTTTTGAAAGCATTCTTCGCGTTCAGGTCAGAAGCCGTTCGGATGACAATGAATCCTCTGACGCGTTTTTCAAATGAATTTTTGACAGCAGCATGATAACTGTGGGCACTGTTTTTTTATAATTGGATCCCGATAAAAGTAACACGGTGCTGGGAAGCAGCAGGGCGACAATCCCGGGACCAGTCAGTCCGAGAGCGGCCAACCCCATCCCCCCGACCAGCATCTGAATTCCGGTTATATGAGCAATGGTGCTTACAAGAATCGTCCATTGAGCCTGAGTGAGCAAGGTTCCGCTGACAAAGGTGACAATCCCCCGTGTTATGGCTAAGTCAATCGCTCGTTGGGATATTTTTTTTTGGTTTACAGAATGAACAAGGTTCGCATCTATTACCTGATTAACCTGAGAAACAACTTTCTTTTTTTCCGAATTCTTCATACCTTTCCACCACTTTTCAATCTTCAGCTCAAACAGTCTTATGATCTCATTCTCAATCTCCTCCTCACTGTAAAGATCGTCAGCGCGAAAAGTGGAGCCTGAAAAAAGCCCTTCGGTTAGTTTGTCCGCAACGCCGATCAATATCCGTTTATAAGGAAACTCATGTTTATCACGGAAAATATTAACAACTCCGCTGCCGGCTGCTGCTCTCAGTTCCTCACTTATAAGATTGATAAGGTATTTGCGAGAATAATTTTCTAATTTTATGTATTCCGATCTGAGGCCGTTTTTCAGCAACAAAATCAGATCGGGCTTATCAAGCTGATTGAGAAGATAAAACAATCTGTCATTTTTAGGCATAAGCACCTGACCAAAATTTTTATGATCTATTTATTAACATAAGTTCTCATTTGTCTGGCAACATCTTTGAAAAAATAATCTTCAAACCGTAATCTGTCAAATTTTTTTTGAAAATTCTGAATGTGTGGAAAAATCAGAGTTTTATAGGAATAAGGTTTCCCAAGCCGGGATTTGCAATCCCGTGCGTGACCTTATTCCCGTCCGTCTTTTTAAACCCTGCCTTCATACCGGCTTAAGCGGATATTCAACATCGGCAAAATTCAGTCCGGATCTCCAAAGCGTCACGGGATCGCAAATCCCGTCCGGCTTGAGTTGAGGGCTTGAGTCCGGCTTGAGTTAAGGGCTTGAGTCCGGCTCTCAAAACGTCACGGACGGGATTGCAAATCCCGTCCGGCTTGAGTTGAGGGCTTGAGTCCGGCTCTCAAAACGTCACGGACGGGATTGCAAATCCCATCCGGCTTGAGGGCTTGAGAGTCCGGCTCAAAATGTCACGGACGGGATTGCAAATCCCGTCCGGCTTGAGTTGAGGGCTTGAGTCCGGCTCTCAAAACGTCACGGACGGGATTGCAAATCCCGTCCGGCTTGAGTTGAGGGCTTGAGTCCGGCTCTCAAAACGTCACGGACGGGATTGCAAATCCCGTCCGGCTTGAGTTGAGGGCCTGAGTCCGGCTCTCAAAACGTCACGGACGGGATTGCAATCCCATCCGGCTTGAGGGCTTGAGAGTCCGGCTCAAAATGTCATGGACGGGATTGCAAATCCCGTCCGGCTTGAGTTGAGTCCGGCTCTCAAAACGTCACGGACGGGATTGCAAATCCCATCCGGCTTGAGGGATTGAGAGTCCGGCTCGAAACGTCACGGACGGGATTGCAAATCCCATCCGGCTTGAGGGCTTGAGAGTCCGGCTCAAAACGTCACGGACGGGATTGCAAATCCCGTCCGGCTTGAGCGGCTTGAGTTAAGGGCTTGAGTCCGGCTCTCAAAACGTCACGGACGGGATTGCAAATCCCGTCCGGCTTGAGTTGAGGGCTTGAGTCCGGCTCTCAAAACGTCACGGACGGACGGGATTGTAAATCTCGTCCGGCTTGAGTTGAGGGCTTGAGTCCGGCTCTCAAAACGTCACGGACGGGATTGCAAATCCCGTCCGGCTTGAGTTGAGGGCTTGAGTCCGGCTCTCAAAACGTCACGGACGGGATTGAGGGCTTGAGAGTCCGGCTCAAAACGTCACGGACGGGATTGCAAATCCCATCCGGCTTGAGGGCTTGAGAGTCCGGCTCAAAACGTCACGGACGGGATTGCAAATCCCGTCCGGCTTGAGTTGAGGGCTTGAGTCCGGCTCTCAAAACGTCACGGACGGGATTGCAAATCCCATCCGGCTTGAGTTGAGGGCTTGAGTCCGGCTCTCAAAACGTCA
>JAUCGI010000004.1:81623-87742 GCA_030378035.1 Desulfobacterales bacterium HSG2 | reverse complement strand
CCGGACGGGATTGCAAATCCCGTCCGGCTTGAGTTGAGTCCGGCTCTCAAAACGTCACGGACTGCAAATCCCATCCGAAAACGTCACGGACGGGATTGCAAATCCCGTCCGGCTTGAGTTGAGGGCTTGAGTCCGGCTCTCAAAACGTCACGGACGGGATTGCAAATCCCATCCGAAAACGTCACGGACGGGATTGCAAATCCCGTCCGGCTTGAGTTGACGGCTTGAGTCCGGCTCTCAAAACGTCACGGACGGGATCGCAAAACGTCACGGACGGGATTGCAAATCCCATCCGGCTTGAGGGATTGAGAGTCCGGCTCAAAACGTCACGGACGGGATTGCAAATCCCGTCCGGCTTGGCATTTCTTCAGCTTCGGAAAAACAGGAGACAGGAGAATCAGTGGTTGCTTTTTATATTTTCTTTATGTATAATTCCTTTCAAATGTAAAATCAGGGATTTTTTTCAAGATTTTATAAATTTAAAACTGGCTCCTTGTTTTCTGAAGTTAACCGGAATGACATGAAGGCCGCGACAGGCTCATCTGCTGACAGGTTTATGAATAATTCAGGCTGGCAGTTTTTCTTAATCAGAGGAGAAGTATTATGGCACAAAAATACCGCTGTCCAATATGCGGAGAGATTTATGATAACATGTCGCAGGACGGCTTCTGTTCAAAATCTGAGTGTTACGGAGTCGGACTTTTGGAGGCGTATGATGAGTCCGCATCATCAGTTAAAATATCAGGAAAGGAAAGCATCGCAATTGACTCCGATAAAATCGGGTTATGCGTGCTGGTATGTGATGCAAGCGGGTCCATGGAAACGCCCGCTTTTCCGGGGAATCCCGCAACTCGTGTAAGGCTGGTGGCAAATGCGGCAGCGGCCGGAATTTCGGATCTTTACGCTGGTTCAGACGTCTCAGGGCAAACATTCTCAAAGCCGGAAGAAGCATACATTGCTATCGTCGCATTCGGTGAAACAGCCGCTTTGATCAAAGGAAAAAGCGGGGAATTGTTTATCAAGACAGTGGCCCAGATACAGAAAGATTTTCCCGGTCGGGAAGATTTGGCGGAGTTTCTGTATCATTCCCTGACAAACAAATGCCCTGTGGATCGGGGATATACTGATATTACAAAAGCCCTTGTACTGGCAAAAAAAATACAGGATGCCGCGATTGAAGGGGATTTTTCCGCTTACGGAATTTCGGGAGATTTCAGGGTCATGGAGCATGAGCTGATCGAGAAAGAGAGTAACCAGATGCTTTCTGTTCCCAATACAAGGGTTCTGATATATTCTGACGGCGGGCATAATCCGGGGGACAGAACCCCTTTGGAGAACGCCTTTGAAACAGAGGAGTTATCCACTCTTATGACCTCATTCTTCGGAAATCCTGACAGTTCCGACTCCGTTGAAAGAAAAGGCGCGGATGAAATGAGAACCATGGCCTGTCTCTGCCCGAAACATAAGATGACAGGATATTTTTTAATTAACACGCCTCGAAGATATGCCATGTTACGGGGTTTGTTCCGCATGGCATCGGGCGCGTCAGGTTTCTGTCCCGCATGTCTGAAGGATGTGGGACTCGGAGATAATTAAAACGGAACTGGGGACGATCCTCTTATGTGAAATCCCTGTAAACTACAAGGATTCCACATAAGAAGAGGATTGGTTCTGCACGGAATCGGGAAATCCTCTTCTTATGTGAAATCCCTGTAGTTGTGGAAAAAGGATTGGTTCCCCACGGAATCGGAATCGGGCAATCCTCTTCTTATGTGAAATCCATGTAGTTGTGGGAAAAGGATTGGTTCCCCACAGAATCGGAATCGGGCAATCCTCTTCTTATGTGAAATCCATGTAGTTGTGGGAAAAGGATTGGTTCCTCACGGAATCGGAGAGCAATCCTCTTCTTATGTGAAATCCCATGTAGTTGTGGGAAAAGGATTGGTTCCCCACGGAATCGGGATCGGGAAATCCTCTTCTTATGTGAAATCCATGTAGTTGTGGGAAAAGGATTGGTTCCCCACGGAATCGGGGAGCAATCCCATTCTTATGTGAAATCCCTGTAGTTGTTTAATAAGAGGCGGTTATATGACTTCAAAAAAGCATTGTTACTGTATTGAATTGTTGGTGAGCGCTGGACCGCGGAAAGGAAATTATACCGCCCGTTCTTCCGCTCATGAACTCGGAGAAGACGCCGGAGGAATTCTTTCTCTCCCGGATATCAGTTTTTTCTGGCTCTCGGACGGAACGAGTCATGAGCCTGTTTTATATGAATTTTCCTCCCGAATATTTGCCCAGGATCTGGGGTTGTGTTATCGGAGGGCAGCATTTGAGGAATATGAAAAAAATGCGGATTCTTTAAGCCTGGAGAATATATTGGAGAATATGCTCAAACGTGTGAAAACTCTCTGGAAAGAGAGACTGAAAGAAAAATGGGGACAATTCCGGGATAATGAACGAGAGCAGTTTTTGGAAAAACTGACTTTGTGCGGGGACAACTCACGCAGATCCTCATGGTCCTCGACCATCTCAGGCGGATTTATTCTGTCTGAAACAATGGAAATCCACTATTTTAATGCGGGGGACAGCGGAGGTCTGTTCACGACATCTGCCGATGATCGTGTAACGCTTATAAAACCGAATAAAAAACGGATTTTTATCGCCATTGACTGGCTTCATGGCGATGAAATGCCCAAATGCACTTTGATCAGACGAAATATTAAAGATGAGATCGGAAAGGGTGAGCAAATCAGCAACTTTGCATTTCTGACAGACGGAAATGCCAATGATTTGGAGAAGTTTTTGGATAATATGCAGGGAAAGAACTTCAGAGGCATCAGTCATATTCTCAGACGACTCCGGCAAGTCTCTTACGATGACAAAGCCGTCTTATTCGGTTCTCTCATCCAATTGGAAGATGATTTTCAGATATGATTTCAATCGCTTTGAAACTGGATAAAAAAGAATCTCGGTTAGACCTGATCCCGTCTTCTGTGGAGTGGAACAGTCAGAATGTGGGTGCCCAGTATGGTTTCTTTAATGATACAAAACTGGACAGCCCATTTGAAGAACTGTTTATCAAGCGGCGGGAAAGTCGGAAAGCACCCGGGCATGAATTACTCCTCTCCTATCATCAGAAAGGAATTGTCCCCCACACCCCGCCTTTCCTGGGTTATGAAAGTAACAATAATCACCACTATTATGTATTATCCAAATTAAACCGACTGGTCACTTTGGACAGATATACGAAGAGCAATAAAACTTCGCACCATCTGGTGGTGAACAGAGAGTTTGTTCAAAATTGTCTTGCAACTCTGATACTTACATTATCTGTGATTAATGAACGAGGTTTTTATTACACGGATTTTGACTACAAAAATATCATGTGCAATTTTGCGGATAACAAAGTGGTCTTAATCGATGTGGACAGTTGTGTCCGTCTGAATTATCCTGCAAGAAAAGTGCAGGGGTGGTCCGTCAGTTTCAAATGGTGGAATCTGTATATGGCGAGGAATATGTCCGATTCTCCTGTTGCTCTTAATCAGACAATGATAATCAGCTTTGCATTGATATGGTGCAAGGCCCTCATACAGATAGAAACCGGTTCTCAGACAAATGTCTCACATATATTGGAGGCAAAGATTGAGGACCAAAAGATGTTGTTTGACATTTTTGAGAAAGAAGATGAACGAGCATTTAAAAAAACATATAACACCCCGAAAAAATATGATAAACAGATTTCACGGCTCTTTTCAAACTGGCATAGGATTTTTGACAAAATGAACTCGGGGAGGCCTGTGGAATGGAAAGAGATCAGCAGATTTGTCTATCAGTTACTCTCCCTGTCAGGAGAGGAACCGGATAGCAGTCTTTCGCAGACGTTCAGATCACTGTTTCAGCGCATCAGTCAGTTGAGTTTGTCTGCGATAGCCGACGTATTCAGATTACCGTTTCAAGGCATCCGTCAGTTGGGTTCACGCATAGCCGATGCACTCTTTCAGCGCATCCGTCAGTTGGGTTCACGCATAGCCGATGCATTCCGACCACTCTTTCAGCGCGTCCGTCAGTTGGGTTCACACATAGCCGATGCATTCAGATTGCTGTTTCAACGTATCGTTCAGTTTGTCCTCTTATTATGGGAAATGATTTTATGTATCGTCGGAGATATCGTTCCGTTGGCAGTCATTGCGCTTTTTCTGATTTTGGTGTATGAATCCGGAAATATCTCTCAATTTGTCCGGGTGAATCATATCTCTGCGTCAGCCTCCTCTTCTCTTTCACCGGATAATAATGCGCATATTCCCCGGAACATAACAGACGGCTTGGAGCATACGGCCTGGATTGAAGATGTGAAAGGTCACGGGATCGGGGAATGGATACAGTTGGAATTCAGAAAAAAGAAAAGTATCTGCCGGATCGGAATTATGAACGGCTACAATAAGAAAAAGAGCGACATGTCCGGAGACCGGTTTTACAGAAACGGGCGGGTAAAATCAGCAACGCTCTCATTTTCTGACGGCTTTTTAAAGAAAATTGATTTGGCTGATAAGAGAAGTATGCAATTCATAACTCTTGAGCCGCCTGTTGCAACGCTTTATCTCCGTTTGACAATTAACTCCGCTTATCCGAATTGCGAATTTCAGAATACGGCAATTTCCGAAATTAAGATTTGGGCATGCAATTAGTGATTTTAAAACTCTTTGTCGATGCAGTGATCCGGAGTGCCAAAGTCGCACTTTGGCAGCCATTCAATTTGAAACCGGAATCCACTGCTTTTCATAAGCTATTATAATCAGAAAAAATTCTGATTATAACGCCTTTTGGGGAACTCCGTTTTCAGAGGCTCCAACCCTGTCATTCCGGACAAAAATGATAAAAATCGGCAGGATTTTTATCATTTTTGGCCCGCTCCCCAAAAGACGTTATAATCAGGAAAAATTAAAGGAGGTATTCGTAATGATGTTTTTTAAAAGTCTTTGTCCAAGGAATGTTTTTCTGTTTCTCTTTTTCGTATTTATGTACGCCACGGTGATTCCCGTATCCTGTGCAGATGAGTTACCGGAAGTCATCCGGATTTGTAACGACGGCGAATGGGCCCCCTATAGCTACAAGGATCCCCGAAATGAGGAGAGGGGTATCGGAATCAGCGTTGATATTCTGCATGAAATTCTCAGACGCCGAAACCTTAAAACCGAGATAACCATATTTCCCTGGAAACGCTGCATGTATAAAGTGGAAAAAGGGGAATATCAGATTATCACAGATAGTAGCAGAAATTCGGAACGTGAGAGAAAGTATCTTATCAGCGACCCCCTGTATGAGGTTCATCACGCATTTTATTACGACAAAACCAGATATCCTGACGGACCTGGAATCAGAACGGTCGAAGATGTAAACAGCTTTTCCGTGGGGGCTATCTTCGGGTATGATCTTGATATGTACAAATTTGATATCACCAAGATCGATTCCGGTACCAAAAACATTGACAGCCTTTTAAAAAAATTGCGCCACAAGTATATTGACCTGGCCATCGGCTATGTGGAAGTCTGTCAGGCCCTTGCAGCAATGGGAAAAATTGACATGACCGGTCTGGGGCGTATGGAAATTCCCGAAACCTCCTCGCATATATATCACGTCATGTTTACCCGCGGAAAGGGAGGCGAAGAATTGCTCGAAATCTTTAACAAAGGACTGAAACAACTGAAATCCGAAGGCTATTATCAGAAAGTCTTTCAGAAATACGGCATTCCTCTCGAATAACTCCGGAGTGTCAAAGTTGCACTTTGGCAGCATTTGTTATTCCAGTAATACCCGGCTGAAAGTCTTATATCTCACACAAAGGCACAAAGGCACAAAGAAGAAGGCGATGAGGAAACAAAACAGACACAGAAAAATTTATTACGGTCAGATAGTGCCTCTGCGCCTCTGTGTGAGATAAAACACCGGGAAACGTATGACCTGAGAAAGCCTGATTACCATGAAAGACATAAAAAAACTTTGTGCCTTTCTTTGTGCCTCTGCGCCTTTGTGTGAGATATAAAACACCGGACAACGTATGACCGGGTAATTACCTGAGAAAGCCTGATTACCATGAAAGACATAAAAAAACTTTGTGCCGT
>JAUCGI010000004.1:52564-81527 GCA_030378035.1 Desulfobacterales bacterium HSG2 | reverse complement strand
ATATAAAACACCGGACAACGTATGACCGGGTAATTACCTGAGAAAGCCTGATTACCATGAAAGACATAAAAAAACTTTGTGCCTTTCTTTGTGCCTCTGCGCCTTTGTGTGAGATATAAAACACCGGAAAACTTATGGCCAGATAATTACTTACGAAAGCCCATTTATTACAATGAAAGACATAGCAAAACTCGAAAATGATTTGTGGGAGGCCGCCGACCAGTTAAGGGCAAATTCAAAGCTGACCGCTTCGGAATACAGTATGCCCGTGCTGGGCCTGATATTTCTGAAACATGCCTTTAACCGGTTTCAGATAGTCAGAGAGAGAATCGAAATCAGTCTGCCGTCCCGGGGAGGCCGGAAACGCCAGATTATCAAGGCGGACTTTGAGAAGGAGAATGCCATCTTTCTTCCGGAAAAGGCCCGTTTCGGCTATCTGTCAGAACTTCCGGAGACCGAGAACATCGGAAAAGCCATCAATGAGGCCATGGGGAGCATTGAAAAGGCGTATGAAAGCCTAAAAGGTGTGCTGCCAAAGGATTACAGCAAGCTTGAAGATGATCTGCTCCGTGAACTTCTGAGGATATTTAACCGTGAGGCCCTGAAATATGCCGGCGGAGATGTGTTCGGAAGAATTTATGAGTATTTCCTGAACAAGTTCGCCATGACCGGCGCGCAGGAGGGGGGAGAGTTTTTCACGCCGATTTCACTGGTGCAGACCATTGTGAATGTCATTGAACCGGATCACGGAATCGTGTTTGACCCGGCATGTGGTAGCGGCGGCATGTTTGTTCAGACAGGGTATTTCATTGAAAAAAAAGGGGGAAAAGCGAAGCAGAAGGTGACATTCTACGGCCAGGAGAAAGCCGAAACCAATACCCGGCTGGCGAAAATGAACCTTGCCGTTCATGGTCTGGAGATCAGGATTTTTCAGGGAAACACGTTTTATGAAGATCATCATGACCTTTTGGGAAGATGTGATTTTGTGATGGCAAATCCGCCGTTTAATGTGGGCGGCGTGGATGTCAGAAAGGTGAAAAACGATCCCCGCCTCCCCTTCGGATTGCCGGGGATTAACAGGAAAAGCAAAGCCGTCAGCAATGCCAACTATCTCTGGATACAGTATTTCTATTCGTATCTGAATGAAAAAGGACGGGCCGGCTTTGTCATGGCTAGTTCCGCGTCCGACGCGGGACATGCGGACAAGCGCATCCGTGAGAAGCTTGTGAAGACCGGGCATATCGATGTTATTGTCTCCGTCGGAACCAATTTCTTTTACACACGGTCTCTGCCCTGCACGTTGTGGTTCTTTGACAAGGGGAAACCGGAGGATTTGCAGGATAAGGCCCTGATGATTGATGCCCGCGATATTTACCGGAAAGTGACCCGGAAGCTCAACGACTTTGCCCCGGAGCATCTGAAAAACATCACATCCCTTGTCTGGCTTTACCGCGGGGAGAATGGTAAGTATCTGAAACTGATTCAGGAATATCTGACGGCCTGTAATGATGAAGCCTGGGGAATAAGCAACCGGATTCATGATTTTGAAACCTGCGCGGATGCCCTGACAAAGAGACTGACATCTTATTATGATCTGAAATGCGGGGACGGTCCGGGCGCTATCGTCAATAAGGATATATGCGACCTTTACCATGAAAAGCTGAATGCGCTCAGAAAGGATTATCAATCTTATCAGAAGGAGAGGAAAAATCTGATCCAGGCCGTTACCCAGTATGATGGCTGGTTTTCCAAAAACCGGCCCGATTTTTCAGGGAGCATCAAATCGGTCAACAGCCTACAGCATAAAATTTATCAGCGTTTCCAGCCAGTTTCGGATAAGATCAGGGGATTGCAGAAGCAGATTGAGCAGGTATGCAAGCGCGTCGCCCGAATTGCCGAATATGCGGAAAAAAAGATGGGCGCACGCAAAGACGGGAACTGGGATAACAAAAAGATGGCCTCTCTGATAAAAGAATCAGACCGGTTTCAAAAAGAGACGGTTGACATTTTAACGCGGACGCTTTATTTTCACGGGCAGGTGAATTGGCTGCAAAGCCGGTTTCCGGATGCCCGGTTTGCTGATGTGGACGGGCTGTGCAGACGGGTTGACAAGACCGAGATAAAAGAGAATGACTGGAGCCTGACCCCGGGGCGGTATGTGGGCGTGGCCGTGCAGGAGGAGGATTTTGATTTTGAGGGGCGGCTGCGGGAGATTCATGTTGAGATTGAGGGGCTGAATGAGGAGGCTTTTGAATTGGCCAATGTTATTAAGACCAATTTTGAGGGGTTAGGAATATGAAATGGGTGAAAAAAACACTATATGATTTGGCGGACATTATTATGGGACAATCTCCTCCTTCAAGATTTTATAATGAAGAAGGAAACGGAATCCCATTTTTCCAAGGTAAAACAGAGTTCGGAGCTTTATATCCTTTGATAAAAAAATACACTACCAAAATTACAAGAGAGGCAAAAACAGGTGACATTTTGTTCACTGTACGGGCACCGGTGGGCGATATCAATATTGCAAATATCAGTTGCTGTATCGGAAGAGGATTATCTGCCATAAGGTCGAAAGAGGATAGCAAGTTCTTATTTTATCTTATAAAAAACTCGAAAAACAAATTTTTGTCAAAATCAGGGAGAGCTATCTATGATTCCATAAATAAAGATGACTTATCAAAAGTCAGTTTTCACATACCGGAAGACAGAAAATACAGAGATAAAATCGCATCCGTCTTATCCGCGTATGATGATCTGACAGAAAACAACCTGCGAAGGATAAATCTGCTGGAAGAAGCAGCCCGGCTCATATACAAAGAATGGTTTGTCCGCCTCCGGTTTCCGGGTTATGAGCATACTCAAATTGCGGACGGTGTGCCTGAAGGGTGGAAATATAAAAATTTGGGGGATATATGCAAAATTACTATGGGCCAAAGTCCCAAATCAGAGTTTTATAACGAGAATGAAGAAAGATTGCCGTTTCATCAGGGGGTAAGCGATTTTGGAAACCGATTTATAACGCATTCCAAATATTGCACGAAACATTCCAGAACAGCGGAGAAATATGATATTTTATGCAGTGTGAGGGCTCCTGTTGGAAGGCTGAATATCACTTTGGATAAAATTATTATCGGCAGAGGTTTGTCTGCCATTCAGAATAACAAAGGTTTTCAAACTTTCCAATTCTACCAGTTGAAAACCCATTTTTATCAGGAAGATATGATCGGCGGGGGTGCTATTTTTGCATCCATGACACGCAAGCAATTTGAAAGTCGGAAAATGCTTGTTCCAACTGACAATTTGATTTCAGAGTTTGAGCGAATTGTAAGACCGATGGATAGGCAAATGGAAAAATTGTTCTGCCAAAACCAAAAACTCAGACAGACCCGTGACATTTTACTACCCCGCCTAATGAATGGGAGCATTCAACCATGAGCAAAGACCACACAGAAGACAAACTCGTCCAAGAGACCACCATCAACTATTTCCGGGAAACATTGGAATGGGAGACCGCTTACGCCCACAATACCGAAATATTGGGCAAAGACGGCTCTTTCGGCAGAGAAGACGAGAAAGCAGTCATCCTCACCCGCTATCTCAGCCAAGCATTGGAAACATTAAAATACGACCACTTATTTGTGAGCCTGCCGGTTGAGTCCTATTCAGACTTTGAAGTGGAGGAGAGAAGCCAGTTTGTATTTAATCATATTTATCAGCAGTATGCCGGGGCTGAGGATAATGTTTATGCCGCGGTTTCCTGCTAAGTCGTATTCATCAATTTTTCAGGGAGATAACCCATGAAAATACTTCTTACTTTCATCGGCGACAACGATTGCTTCCCGGATGAAAAACCGGGCGCAATTCTTTCGGTTCTTCGTCAGAGAGAATTTGACAAGGTGTATCTCTTTTACAACCGGGAGAGATACTTAAAACCGGCTTCCGAGATTCGGCAATACTGCGAAACGCACTTTCCCAAACTGAGAGTCGATTTTCAGGAGGCCCGGGCTGAGAATCCCACTGATTACAACACGGTTTACCCAGCCATGTATAAAGCGGTGAGAGATATCCTGAAGAAGAACACGCGGGCGGAGTATTCGATCCTGCTGACTTCGGGAACGCCCGCCATGCATGCCTGCTGGATATTCCTGCGCGAGGGCGGGGTGATTGATGCCAATCTGATTCAGGTCTCCAGAGAATCGGGGATTTCCGAGGTCACGTTTGAACTGGATGATTTTCCCGATATTCAGCAGGTGCCTGAGATAAAGGCCGAGATGACGAGGCTGGCCCGGGAAAATGAAGGTTTGAAAAGCCGGCTGGGGCTGGCGTATGACAACATCATCGGTGAAAGCCCTGAAATCCTGAAAATCAAGGAACAGATCAGGTTTTTGGCGGATACAAATGTTAGAATCTTCATCCGGGGTGAAAGCGGGACCGGCAAGGAGCTTGTGGCCGAGGCTATCCATTACAACAGTTCGAGAAAGGAGAAACCGCTGCTCACGGTCAATTGCGGGGCCATTCCCCAGGATCTTTTTGAGAGCGAGTTTTTCGGACATGAGAAAGGCGCGTTCACCGGCGCTGTCTCCGCCAAAGACGGGAAATTCAAGTTGGCGGATGGCGGAACAATTTTTCTGGATGAGGTTGCCGATCTGCCCCTGACCATGCAGGTAAAACTCTTGCGGGTTCTGAGTGACGGGAATTTTACGCGGGTGGGCGGCGTGAACGAAGAGAAAACAGATGTCAGGGTTATTTCAGCAACGAACAAGGACCTCCGGGAAAAGGTCAGAAGCGGAGATTTCCGGGAGGATCTCTTTTACCGCCTGGTTCGCAAGCAGATATTTCTGCCCCCGTTGCGGGACAGGGGAAATGACAAGGTGATGATCGCCCAGCACATTGTCGAGCAATGGAACAAGAAGGATGACAAGTCGGATGACAAAGGCCGCAACAGAAAGACGCTTGACAAATCCGCCATTGATCTGATAGTAAAGCATCATTGGCCCGGAAATGTGCGACAGTTGGAGAGCGCGCTTGAAACCGCTTATGCATATCCCGGCAACAAAATCACGGCGGAAAGCATGGAGATTATTGACATAGCGCCTCCTGCAAACCGGATACTGATTCCGGATGAGGGGGTGGATCTGGGTGACATTCTGCGCCAATACTATGATGCAGCATTGGAAAAGACGGGCAAAAATGCGGAACAGGCGGCAAAACTGCTGGGACTGAAGCCGCATACGTTCAGGGCCAGGCTGAGGAAGCTGGGTGGCGGCAACTACAAGGATTACATATAAAAAAGAAAAATTATCCGGAGTGCAAAAATGGAGCCGCTAGGCGGAATTTTTGCATTTCAAACCTCGGAGTACAAAAACAGAGCCGCCAAGCGAAATCTTTGCATTTTCAAGCTCCGGAGTGCAAAAATGGAGCCGCTATGCGGAATTTTTGCATTTCAAACCTCGGAGTACAAAAATGGAGCCGCCAAGCGAAATCTTTGCATTTCAAACCTCCGGAGTGCAAAAATGGAGCCGCTAGGCGGAATTTTTGCATTTTCAAGCTCCGGAGTGGCATGGAAATGGTCATCCCAGACACAGAGTTCTTGTTTAATAGAAATTTAACGCTTTTAAAAACAATCCTTAACATATAACATCAAACTTTGAGGTGAACTATGGAAACTTTAAGCGTGCATGACATTCAGACAAATATATCCTCCATTTTGGAAAAGAGGGAAAAAGAGGGAAAAAGTTTTCTGATTTTCAGGGATGGGAAGCCTGTTGCGGATTTGATTCCGCATCAAATGGATGAAAAGGAAAATATTGCTGATGTTGAAAATCGGGTGAAAGAGAAAACCCCGTTACAGAAATTATCTCAGGCAGGGGCAGGAATTCCGCCTTCAAAAGAACTTCGCAAGGCTTCGCTCCCGACGATAACGGTAAAAGGCAAGGAACTGTCCCGGATGATAACAGAGGATCGAAGATGATTTTATAAGAGGGAATGAATATGGCTAAAAGACAACTATCGCTTATCATCGGAAGGGAAAGCAAAATATGTGAGCTGACAATCCGACAGTTGGAGGCCAAACTCAGGGTGTTTGAGAAAAAATACAGTCTAAGTTCAGAAGAGTTTTATGAACGCTTTCAGGAAGGAAAAATCGGGGATGATCAGGATTTTTTTGAATGGAAAGCTTTGTTTGAGGGGGTTCATGAGTGCAGGGGAAATAAGGATTCAATTCTTTCAAAAGCAAGCTTTAACATATAACTTTAAACTCTGAGGTGAATTATGAAAACTTGAGGCTAAGAACTACAGGGATTTTGTTTAATAAGGATTCAACGCTTTTAAAAGCAGTCTTTAATATAGCTTTAAACTGAGGTGGATTGTGAAAACTTTTACAGCAATGAACAGAAAAAGGCGTGAAGGAGAAAACATGGCTGCACAACTTGAGATCGCCTACCCGGAGACCCTTCCGGATGCGATCAACAGGACCCGCGGGGAGTTTGAAAGGGAAGCGAAAATGGCAATGGCCGCCAAGCTTTTTGAGCTGGGGCGAATATCATCCGGAACGGCCGCTGAGATTGCAGGTATCCCCAGGGTAAGATTCCTGCTTCAGTTGAGCGATTACGGGGTTCCGATGATTGATTTAACTGAGGAAGAACTTCGAACGGATTTGGAAAATGCCTGAAACAAAGGAGATTGTCATAAATACCAGCCCGATATTGGCCATTGTCGCGGCACTTGACAGTTTGACTTATGACCAAAACGCGTTAATTAGAAAAAAACAGAAAGGAGTATCATTATGACAAAATCTCAGGTGATTCTTGATCTGTCTTCACTCCCCGAACAGGCAAGAATCGATTTTTATGAGTTTTTATCCCCAAAAAATATAATGCCTTTCATCAAAAAAAATACTGACAACTGAGGTAAAGAGCGAACAAGACGCTGATAGCAAATCCGATTTCACCGATCTTTTTGGTGTCTGGTCAGAAAGTGATGTTCGTGAATTTTGTCGTTCGGCTGAAGAATTTGATGAGATTGATCCGGAGGACTGGCATTGAACATTTCTGGTTTTAACGAATTTTGTGGTCCCGGGAAAAATGACAACGGATCAGAGGATAAAACGGATTTTCCCGCTCCCGGAAATATGACGGCGTACCGGTACGGCTATCCGTTTCATCCTCCGATCCGTTGTCATTTTTTCCGGGCCACAAAAAGCGTTAGAATCAGGAACTTTTTAATAAGATACCGGGGATACGGGATTTGTAAAGATGTTGGATTTGCTTTGTGAATATGAAGAGATGAAAAGGTAAAGATTTTTACGTTAAAAGTAAAAAATTTTACGATAATTTAAAAAGGGAAAAATCCGGAGTCATCTGCGAACCACTGACAATAAAGGAATTACATTTTTTTTTTGAACTTTTTGAGGTAGCTGGCATGTATCCTGCAATAAGACTCAGTGTGTCTGAATTTATCCTGGTCGGAGGGAAAAATGCGGGAACTCATGCTGATGGCTGGTTTGGAAATCATTCTTTCCTTGTCGGAGAATGCAATGCGGGCGGATGCTGTCCGTAAAGCTGAAAGTTTCCTGACTCATCTTGAAATCGGGAACTGTCGGCAGGCTGTGGAACTGTATGTGTGTCACAGGCATCGGATGGAACCTGATGTCAGGCGGCGTTTTGAACGGAAAATAACTTCTTTTCTTCTGAAAACTTAAATTTGGGGGATGAAATATGAAAAACTCACTGTTGCCGTTTGCCGGTGGAAAAGCTCTGGATATTGTGAACACAGTTGTTTCAGGCAGGAACCGGCGCGCTTCAATGGCTCTCGAGGTCCAGACCCGGAAAGAGCTTGCACAACTGAGTGTCGCCTCAAAGGCGATTGAAGCCCAAACCCGGAAGCAGCTTGCCCGGCTGGCTGTCGTTTCACAGGTGATCGATATTGCCGGCATGGTTGCGGAGGGGATGGATCACCGCGCCACATTGCGCGCCGATATTGAAAAACGGCGCGAAGATCATCTGCAATTCACGGAGAAGTTCGAAGCGTTGCAAACTTACATCCGACAGTTTCATATTAACGAATTGTCGCGTGAGGATCAGAAACCGTTTCACCAGGCTTTTCTGGATCTGATGAGGAGGGCATAATGTCTGTCTCAAAATTCATCTTCGGAACCATTATCACCGGGGGAGTGCTGTGCCTGTTGGACAGAGCGGCGACAAATCGGGTGCTGACAAACAATTTTGCTGAGGAACTGGCATTTGCAAATCAGAGGAATCAGGCTTTCTGCGGGTATCTGAGGAATAACGGAAACGCCATGCGGGATGACCAGTTGAATGAGGGCCTGAGAATGTTTCTGGATTCTGTTGAGGAGAGTCAGCGGTGTGGGCGGGAGCGTATCAGTGAAATCAGGGGGTTTGGGAGGCGGTAAGGATGTTTCCGTTTTTGCAAATCTGAAATCTGAACTTGACACTCTGAACAAACGGGGATATATTATAAGGATATAAAAAATTTCCTGATTATAAGGGATTTGGGGGAGGCCGGTAATATGACAACGGATTCAGGGATGAAGTGGATATTCCCAATCAGATATGACAACGGATTTGGGGATGAAGCGGATATTCCCGGTCGGATATGACAACGGATTTGGGGATGAAACGGATGTTCCCGGTCAGCGGATTCTGGATATCCGTTTCAACCTTCTGTCCGCTGTCATATTCCAGGTTCCGGGTCTCGCGCCATGATAAACTTGACCGCCCTAAAACCAGCTTTTTTTGACATAAATGTCTATAGAGCATAAGTATAAACTTAATCCAATTCCGTGGACCTGAACGTGAACGGTATAAGTTCAAGTTCAAGTTCAAGTTTAAGTTTAACGGGGTTCCGACACACTTTTAAGTTTATCAGCCTACTATGCCCGGAATCTCCTGTGGAGTGACCCGTCCGTCCGATCAGAGTTTTCAAAGCTTCCGGGGATTTTCTGGTTTGATCAGTTTCGCAATCTTGCCTCAAATCCATATACGAATGGGAGCGGAGAAAGGTTGGCGGATCAGAGCAGAGACATGGCCTTTGAACTGGGTGCGGGCCGGCTGCGTCAGTATCTCCTTGACTGGAAACTCAGACAGGAGTCCGGAACCTCTCAGGACTATCTGACGGAATTGGAGAATCATTACAGGAAGATATTTCCCACCCGATCCTTTTCAGGACGGGAATCCATGAACAGCATAAATACCCCCGCGGGAGAGGAGACTTATTTTGTGCTGAATGACGGACGACATACTTATGACATTGCGGAGATGTCAGCAGGGGAACAGAGTGTGTTTCCCATTTTGTATGAATTTGTCCGGCAGCAGATTGCCCATTCGGTTGTTCTGATAGATGAGATAGACCTGAACCTGCATCCGCCGGCGGCGCAGTCTCTGGTGAGTCAGTTGACTAAGATCGGGCCAACATGCCAGTTTATCTTTACCACGCATTCCGAGGCTGTGAATGATTTGATCGGAGAGGATGAGACTTATCGGCTGGAGGGAGGTTCTCTGTGTCTGTGAACATTCTTTATTGTGAGGGACTGTCCAAAAGTCGTGACATTTCGGTTATCAGATCGTTGTTTTCTGATATTGCTGTAATGCCTGTTGGCAACCTCTCGCGAAGAGGGGAGACTCCTATTGAAACGGTTGTGCAAAATTGTGATAACAACATTAGCTTGTTATGGTAAGGAGAAATTTGATGAATGAAACAGAAAAAAAGATTAATGCGTTGAACGAAAAGATCGTAACAGAGCCTGAAAATGCGGTGAATTATTTAACGCGTGGGGATTGTTATAGTTCTCTTAAAAGATATGAAAAAGCCTTGAATGATTATAACAGAGCCATTGAACTCAATCCTGAAGAAGCATTGTATTATAACAATCGTGGGGCTTCTTATGATTCTCTTGAAAGATACGAAGAAGCCCTGAATGATTATAACAGAGCCATTGAACTCGATCATGAGGAAGCGTTGTATTATAGCAACCGTGGAGTTTCTTATCATTCTCTTGAAAGATATGAAGAAGCCCTGAATGATTATGCCAGAGCTATCGAACTCAACCCTGAAGATATAGATTATTATGACAACCGTGCTCATTGTTATTATTCTTTTGAAAGATACGAAGAAGCCCTGAATGATTATAACAGAGCCATCGAACTTGATCCTGAAAACAGCGAGACTTACCGAGGGCGTGGTGATTGTTATTCTGATCTTGAAAGATACGAAGAAGCCCTGAATGATTATAACAGAGCCATCGAACTTGATCCTGAAGACAGCGAGGCTTATCGAGGGCGTGGTGATTGTTATTCTGATATAGAAAACTATGACAAAGCAATAACTGATTATATCAGAGCGATTGAACTTTATCCCGAAAATAATGATGCCTATCGAGGACGTGGAGTTTGTTATTATTTTATAGATGACTATGCCAAAGCTATAGCTGACTGTACCAGAGCGATTGAACTCGATCCTGAAGACATCGAGGCTTATGTGGGAATTGGGAATTGTTATTATAGCATGGAAAACTACGCCAAAGCAATGGTTAATTATACCAAAGCTGTTGAAATTAATCCTGAAAACAATCTCGCCTATTCTGGACGTGGAGACTGCTACTCAGCTAACGACAATTATGCTGAAGCAATTGCCAATTATACGAAAGCCATCGAACTTGATTCTGAGGATGAATTAGCTTATCATGGACGGGGAGACTGCTACTATTTTATGGATAATTATACGGAAGCAATAGCTGATTATACCAAAGCCATTGAGTTTGATCCTGAAGAGTTTGATTTTTATCAGGATCGTGGAAATTGTTATTATTTCATGGACAAATATGCTGATGCAATCACTGACTACACAAAACTTATTGAACTTGATCCTGAAAGGCGATTACCTTATTTTTTCCGTGCTGATTGCTATTGCAAAATAAATGAAGAGAAAAAATCATTAGATGACTTATCTTCTTTCAAAGAAAAATCTGAAAAGAATCAAGGCGAGCTATATAAATATATATTTGAAGGTAAAGGAGAATATGGTAAAGAATTAGGTGATATAGTTAAAGATTCCAGTATGACTTTTATGCTAAAGGCAATGGAAATCTTACTTGATTTGAAAGAGTTAGATTTCTACAATGAAAACTATTTGAGGATAGCAAACTTTTTAGATAATTCTAATTTCAAGGAAAAAAATTTCCCGGAAGATACCAAGAACCTTCTTTTTCAGATATTCCAGCACTATCCGAAGTTCGAGGGATCGTTACAGAAAATTTTTGCAAGAGATGGAAAAGAGCTATTTTTTATTCGCTCAAAGTTAAGCATCTTAGCTAATATTTCTGATAGATTTAATAAAAAAATCCCGATTCGGCCAAAAGAGGAGAAAGCGGAGAAAACAAAGAAAAAGTTTAATCAACAGGCTGATTTTACGTCTTTGTGTTATACAATAAACCACGTCCTTCAGGAAAAGAATGTAGAGCTTGTTGAGAAAAAAAAAATAGCCCAAGCCAAAGTTGATGAGCGAAACAAGGTCATCCAAGATTTATCTCATCACATCAAAAATCTCACCAGCAAGATTATTGATCCGCTTGAAAACCTGAAACAAGAAAAGTTTGTCAAGACAACGGTTATCGAAAATGCACTGCGGGGAGCCAACCTGATTCGGGAAATTATGAACGCCATGAATTTATCTTTCGAGGGTTCCATTGACGATTTTCATTACGATGCCTGCAACAACACAGATAATGAGAATGCGAGCTTACACTCCATTCTTTCGGAATCATTAAAATATTCCGTCGGAAACATGTTTGACGGCAAGCATTTCTCCAAATTTATGAAAGCATACTTTCCCTCAAAATCCGTTTTCAAAGAAGCAAAACCTGAATGGACACAAATTTCGCAGAGCATCAACTTGGAAGAAATTATTCCATATTTACAAAAACACTTTTTTGACATTGACCTCTCTTTTGACAATGCAATAAACTATGTGATAGGAAATGACAAGGGATCAGCAATCAAGCTGTTAATCTTATCCCAGGAATTAATTCTGAACGCTGTCAAATATTCCGCTTTCATAAGCAGGGAAAATCGTTTTTTAGATATTTGTTTCAGCGATACCCCTGAAGAAATTTCCATTAAAGTGGTAAATCCTTATGACGAAAAACTGAATATCAAAACATCGGGCATCGGGCATGTAATTGTTGAAAATTTTTCAAAGCTGCTGAACACCGAGCCAATCATAGACAGCGAAAATGGTGTTTATTCTGTTGAAATCAAATTTGCAAATCTCTGGAAGGAAGTGTGAGAAACCGGCTTTTTTGAAAGTCCGGCTTATTCTGTGTAGGAAAAACCCGGTTTCTTCATCAACGAAAATCAGCAACTCACATTATTTTGTACAGGAGGAAATTAATTGAGAATTTTGTATGTGGAAGATCAGTTGGAGGAAAATATTCCCAAAGTTATTCGTTTGTTTTCCAAGTATCTTGGAAAGGAACTGATCGAAAAACTGAACGATCTTGAAGAAGAGGATTATAAAGAGCCTGAAGAGGTCAAGGAGATCGTAGAGTCAACCAATCTGATAGAGGTCGAATATCGCTTTCCTGATGCGTTGCGTAAAATTCGCAACCCTGAAAAATACAGTCTGTTCATTGTTGACCGAAATCTGGTCGAAGGGAGCTACAAATTTGATGAAGTAAGAAAAATTGACGGCTCTTATGATGAAGGAAAGTTTGAAAAATTCAGCAAAGCGAATCGTGAAGGCGACTACCTTCTCCATCAGTTAATTTTGGTTCACAAGGTGGAGGTATCACGGAAGTTCTATTTTTTAACCGCATATTCCGTCAAGGATGAACTTCGTGGTTATGAGGATATCGAGAATTACATTGTAATGGGACAGTTCGCAGAAAAGAATTTTATCCAAAAGGATAATAACGAAGATGTCGAAAGATTAAAGCGAATTATTGACAATAACGATCAGCTTAACCTGATGCATGAAAATATGCCTTATCTCCACATTCTGAACAAGCATATTGACGCAGAGATAGCGGAGATTTTCTTCACCATCCTTGATACAAAGTCCGAGGAAGGGAGAATCCGGGATAATCTGAACCGTATACGAATTGTTTATGAAAACATTTTGACAGTATGTTCAAATGTGATTCCGGACATGAAAAAGGAATGCGGGAATGAAAAAGGCGGAAGCACCGTCCTCTGGTTAAAGGATGAAAAGCATATTGATGACATCATCCTTCGAAACTTCCTGTTCGGTATCAGAAAAATTGCGAATGAATTCGGCAGTCATAAAGCATATCCGTACAATCCGATATATGAGCCTACACTTGACACTATCAGTTCCGTTGTCTATGCTCTGAAGGATGTCATTTCATGGTTCGACGGAATTTGTAGCCGGTATCCATAAACCGATGAATCTGCCGTGATAGCTGGCTTCACCCTGCTTGAGCTTTCAGCCTCGGAATTGATTCCGAGGCTTCAGGGATAGTCATGGTGGAGAGTCATGCTTTTGACTCGGATGAGTAGTTTGGGATGAAGGATTGGCGGAAGCATTGGAGCCGAATGGAAGGATATAAAAGCATTGGAGGATTTGACGATGGAACAATCAAAAGAACTTGTTAAAAAAATAAATGAACTGACTGAAATGATAGCTATAGAATCTGAAAATACAAAATTTTATCAAGAACGTGGAGACTGTTATTTTCGTTTAAAAAATTACGATAAGGCAATCGTTGACTATACTCAAATAATTAAGCTTGATCCTGAAAATATAGACAGCTATACATGTCGTGCGTTTTGCTATAACAATTTGCAACAATACGATAAAGCGATAGATGAGATAAATAAAGCCGTAGAAATGAATCCTGATAATGAGCATGTTTATTTAAATCGTGGTCTTATTTATTATGCAGATATGAAGAATTATGAAGAAGCCATAAATGATTTTAGCAAATCTATTGAGCTCAATCCTAAAAGCCTAAAAGCTTATTTACTTCGAGCCAGATGTTACTTGGAAATGGAAGAATATAATGGAGCAATCGATGATTTGACTAAGTCAATTGAATTTAATCCTGAAAATACACAACTCTATTTAGATCGCGGAAAATCGTATTTACATATACATAATTATAATAGATGGTTATATGATTATAATAACGCTTTTAAACTTGATCCTGAATATGTGAAGGAATTTTGCAAACCCCTTCTTCCCTCACATGATATTGATTATCTTAATGAAGACAGTTCTGGATATGAACGGCCAGATGCTTATTCAAAACGAGCTCTTTCTCATTTATTTATGAAGAATCCTGAAGAAGCTATAAATAATATCAACAAAGCCATTGAGGCCGATCCTGAAAGGCCGGAGTTTTATTTGTTTATAGGAGTTTGTTATCTTCAGAGTCAGAGATATGATGAAGCTATAAATTATATTAATAGCTTTGTTAATTTTGCCCCTCAAAATGCAGTAGGCTATTTTTCTCAAGGGTATTGTTATTCCCAAATGCAAGAATATGACAGGGCGATAATTGCTTTAAACAAACTCATTGAGCTTAATTTTACAGATCCGACAGTTCAATTGCTACTTACTGATTGTTATTGCAAGACAAAGGAGGAAGATAAATCTCTACAAAAATTATCATTATTTAGGAAAAAATTGGAAGTAAGCCCTTTGCATAAAGCAATGTTTGAATTTATGGGAATGAAAATAAACTATGGCAATATATTAGGAAAAATAGTAGTAGATTCTTCTATCGATTATATGTTGAAAGCAATGGAAATCTTGCTTGGTTTGAAAGATCTGGGGTTTTACAATGAGTATTATTCAAAATTAGCAACTTTTATGGATAATATTATTGAAATTGAAAAGGGAGAACTTTCAGAAGATATTTTTAATCTCGGCTCCCAAATATTTGACTATTATCCTAAATTTGAATATCTGTTAAAGGTTTTGGAAAGAGATGGAAAAGAATTATGCTTTATTCGCACAAAGCTATGTTTTTTAAGGCATATCTGCGATAAGTTTGAAAAAGAAATTTCAGAACTATCAAACGAGGAAAAAAGCGAGAAACTATTTAATCAACAAGCTGATTTTATGTATTTATTTTTCGCTGTCACTCAAGCTCTTGATGAGAAAAATATAGAGCTTGTTGAGAAAAAAGAGCGGGAAAAAAGCAAACTCAAGACTAGTATCTTTCAGGCCATCAGCCACACCATCAGCAACATCATGCTTGCGAATAAAAGCATCACCAAAAGGATCAAGAACGGCACAAACTCAATGAATGATGTTAATCGCCTGGAGCTTCTGAATAATCTGGTTCTCTCCACCATGAAGGCCATAAAACTCGCTTTCAGCAGGGAGGATATTGTCGTTTCAAAGGCCCCGTATGATCTATCCTACGAAAATATTGAAGACGGGATCAGCCTGCATGACCTGCTCTATTTCTGTCTGAATATCAATCTGCATTATCTTGTGAGCGGCGAAGGCGAGGAGGGCGGATGGGAGACGATGCGTGAAATATTCTTCTTCATTGACGATGAGGATGAGGATGACATGGAGGAGAAAGGAGAACTGTTTGAGGAAATGAAGCAATCCCCCGGTTTCTCAATTTCCGAATTGTCGGAAGAATCTGTCCTTGCTTTTGTAAAAGAATTGCAGAGTGAAAAGTTTTATTCGATACATCGTTTTTTCACGTTCAGGCTTGATGAACTCAAGTCCTTTTATGTTAAAAGGGACTCTTACACATTTGCAGTTCTGTTCATCATCTTTCTGGAACTGACAAAAAACATGCTCCGATACGGTACTATTGAAGATGAAAGTGCCAGAAAATTTGTCATGGAATGTACCGATGAGGACGACTGCTTTGTTCTGACAATGACCAATGTATGTGAAAAATCCGACCTGAACCTGAAGCAAAGCACCTTGCAGGGATTGGCCATGATTCAGGAGTTTTCAAAGGTTGTGGGCAAATTTGAGAAGATCGAAGAAGATATTGGTGATTCGGATTTTTTTGAATTTACGACAAAGCTTTTTATAAAAAAGCCGGTGGCGGCTTAAACTATCATTCAAACGGTCTGAACCATGATTCACAGGATTAAGGGATTTCCATGATTAGGCCAAAATCCTGATAATCCGGGAATCCTGTGAATCAGGGTTCAGATCGTTTGCAGGAGGAGAAAATGAAGAAAATTCTGTGGGTTGAAGACAACAAGGGCTATGTCCGTGGTAATCTGGAAGAGCTTTTCGGTATGAATCTGTCAGAATCAGATATGGATGAACTCCGCAGCATGGAAGGAAAGGATTTCTCTATTAAAATCAAACCTTTCCTGAGAAAAAGGAATATCTTCATAGAGGAGGAATTTTCAAAAGCCTGCGCCCATATCTTCAAAAAAGGAGAGGCGGATTTTGATATCATCATTCTGGATATCAACTTCCCTGTGAAGCCGAGGGAAAAGCAGAAAGCGATCATGGAAACGGCCAAAGCCCTGTTTACAGAAGCCTTTGCAGATGAGGAGGAGGAACGACCCCAGATCGAAGAAATTTTTGGCGAGATTCTGGCCAATGAGGATTATACCGGACTTCTCCTATTTTATCTGATCTGTCTCCACTATGAAAGACAGAAAGGCTGCTGGAAACTTCCTGATGTAGGGGAGAGTGTGTGCTTTTTTACAGGGAATGAGGTTGGCCTTGATCATTTTCAAAGCCTGCTCAGAGAGCGATTTTCAAACGGCTATAGTCTCAGGGAAGGCTGGAAAATCAGGGAGTATATTCAAAGCGTGGAGAGTAATTTCTGGTTTAAAGAAGATAAGAACCTGATCAAAGTCAAAGCGTTCATCGAAAAAGACCCCTATCTCGACACTCTGGAGCAGCATCTCGGCAAAACCGAAAAGGAGCTTTTTGCGAAAGTGCTTCAGACCAGAGACGATGAAACCCTGATCGAGACGAACCTCTCCAACCTGAGAAAATTGCAGGAGAAAATGTTGGAGAAACTCGCCAATGATGTGCCTCCGTTTCAGCGGATGAAAAACGAATATCTGAGGGACGGCAATATTAATGTCAGGGGGTCGCTGAGATGGCTGAATGACAATCCTGATTCGTTTTATATAAGCCAGGATGCTATCAGAGATTGGGACACGCTGTTTGATGTTCTGAAGGGTCATTCTAACATTATCTCCAAACGGATTTATGACTTTTTGGATTACCGCTCACAAAGAAGGGTTTCAGATTGGACGAATGATCGGGATACTGAAGCGTTAAAACGCTTTGTCGTAAGAGACCTTAATGCGATCATCAACAGGAAGGATTTCTTCTTTTGTGATTTGGTTCCCCAAGAATATTGGAAAGACAATGAATATGGCGGAATCCGCCGGATTCTGAACAAAGGCTTCTTCCTAAGCGATTTTGAATACAAAAAGCTGAACCGCTTTCTCATTGACCGGGTGCTCTCACAGACCATCCGAAAGAGGGAAACGTATTTTGATGACATGCATTACCATCTTGCCCTGAGCATTCATGCCATTGGCAGCGAGGCGGCGCATGGGGCTGTGATTAAGCAGAAGGAAGTTCTGTTTTCCATGATTTATGCAATGAAGCATATCATTTTGCGGTTTGGGAGCTTTGTGGATAAGGCTCTGGGAGGAGTAAAACAGATGAAAATTCTGTATGTGGAAGATCGGTTGGAAGAAAACATTTTCAAATATTCCGAGACATCATTTGTGTGGAGATGCAAACATGAAACCTGAAAAACTCATTATGGGCTGGCGCAGGCGGGTTCCCGTTGAAGTGCTTAGAAATCAGCTCATAGCTGTATTAGAGAAATACTTTCCCGGCCAATATACTTGGCGTGGCGGTTCGCACATCGTGGTGCAAGATGACAATCTGAAAGGACTGGAAGATTATGGGTCGGAGGGAGACTTCAGCATTCCGGTAAAAAGCGGGAAGAAAGTAAAACGCTATTACATCAAAAGACTCGTGAAAACAATTGATTTACTCGAACAAATGGGAGTTATGAGAAATGAAAAAAGACCTTAACTATTACCTCCATTTACCCTATAAAATCGAAGTCACACCAATCCCGCCAGAGGATGGCGGAGGGTATGAAGCCTGTCTCCCGGAAGTCGGCAGATTCGCCATTGTCGGCGACGGAGAGACTCCCGCAGAAGCCATTGCGGATTTGGAGAAAATAAAGGCGGAACAGTTCAGGCATTATTTGAAAAAAGGCATTGATATTCCGGAGCCGGACATAGAAAGCGAAGAAAAGGATGTCGAACGATTTGTCATCCGCTTTCCCACAACATTGCGTAAGGAAATCGTCTTACAATCCAGGGAAAACGGCATAAGTCCGGATGAGTTTATCTTGCAATCGGTATCTTCCATGCTTGAACAAAGATGCGGTTAAGCTTCATTTGAGATTAAACCGACATCTGAAATGCCGAAGTGTACTGGATTGTCACGATAGCCGGATCCAGCCTGCTTGCGCTTTTAGCCTCGGAATTGATTCCGAGGCTTTCAAAGCGCACTGTCAGAATAGCTGGCTTCAGCCTGCTTGCGCTTTTAGCCTCGGAATTGATTCCGAGGCTTTCAAAGTTCACTGTCTACGCTATCAGCTCTCAGCCTCGGAATTGATTCCGAGGCATAGGAGAAGTCACAATGAACCAAGACAAAGCCATCGCCGACATGTCCCATTCCATCAGAAACCTTCTCAGGACGATTATTGACCCGCTTGAAAATCTGAAGCAGGAGAAAGTTTTCAAACCGGTAGTTGTTGAAAACGCCCTGCGCGGAGCCAATCTGATTCAGGAGATTGTGAACGCTATGAACCTCTCTTCCAGAGGCTCATTTGAGGATTTTCGTTACGATGCTCACAACCATGCGGACAAAGAGAAGACCAATCTGCATTCAATCCTTCTGGAATCCCTGATATACTCCGTCGGTAACATGTTTGACGGCAAGCATTTCTCAAAATTTGTGAAGAGATACTTCCCCTCAAAATCGCTTTTCAAGGAGGCAAAATCGGAATGGACACAGGTTTCACAAAGCGTCAGTTTGCAGGAGATTGTCCCGTTTTTGGAAAAATACTGTTTCGATGCCGACTTCTTTTTTGATAACGCAGCAAACTACATGATCGGCGACAACAGGGATTCGGCTCTCAAATTTCTGATCCTATTACAGGAACTGATCCTGAACGCTGTCAAATATGCTGCTTTCGCAAACAGGGAAAACCGGTTTCTGCATATCAGCTTTACCGATACCCCTGAACAGATTTCCATCAAAGTGACAAACCCTTATGATGAGAGACTCAATATCAAAACGTCCGGAATTGGCCATGTAATTGTCAGAAATTTTTCAAAGCTGCTGGACACGGAACCGGTTATCAACAGAAAAAACGGGGTTTATTCCGTTGAAATCAGATTTGCAAATCTATGGAAGGAGGAGTAAAGCAGATGAACGAAACAAAAATCATAGCCGACCTCTCCCATTCCATCAAAAATCTGATCAGCACCATCATTGATCCGCTCAAAAACCTCAAAAAAGAGAAAGAGGTAAAACCGGCAGTCATTGACGATGCATTAAAAGGGGCCAATTTGATCCGGGAAATTGTAAACGCCATGAACCTCTCGTTCAGAGGCTCGGTCGAAGATTTTTATCATGACGCCCGTAACGGAGACAAAGACAGGACGGATTTGCAGTCTGCCATTGTGGAATCGCTGATATATTCCGTGGGCAACATGTTTGACGGGAAATATTTCCCCTATTTCCAGATGGAATACTTCTCTTCGGAAGATATTCTCGATAAAGCCGAATCTGAATGGACATATATTTCGCAAAGCAAAGATTTGCAGGAAATAACCCCTTTCCTGCGGAAATATTTCTTTGAAACCGATTTCTCCTTTGACAACGCGTCAGATTATGCTATGGGAAATGAAAAAGGATCGGCAATCAAGTTTCTCATCCTGTTTCAGGAACTGATTCTGAATGCCGTCAAATATTCGGCCTTTGTCAGCAGGGAGGATCGGCGATTGCGAATTCAGTTCAGTGACACGCCCGAACAGATTGCCGTCAGAATAGAAAACCGTTACAATGAAAAGATCAATGTCAGCACATCCGGCATCGGTCATGTGATCGTTGAGAATTTCTGCAAGCTGATGGAAACTGAACCCGTCGTGACCAAAGAAAACGGCATATACGCCGTTGAAGTCAGATTTGCAAATTTCTGGAAGAAGGAGAGTAAATAAAGATTCTGATTCCGAGGCTTCACCAAAAAGGAGGTGAATAATGCCATACAGTATCACACTAATGCGAAAACTCGAAATGCTGGACCCGGAACTCAAGGAGATTCAGTGGGCTATTCTGGAAGAAATTGAGCAGCACCGGGAAGAGTCCGTTACAAAGAACGAGTTCAACGAGTTGAAAGATATCGTAAGGGAACTCGGACAGACAACCAAAGGGTTAGCTAGATCCCAGGGAGAACTGGTCGAAGCCCAGAAACGGACGGAACAAAGAGTGGAAGGACTGGCTAAAGCCCAGGGAGAACTGGTCGAAGCCCAGAAACGAACGGAACAAAGAATGGAAGGACTGACCAAAGCCCAGGAACGCACGGAAGTGAAAATGGAAGAACTGGCTGAAGCCCAGAAACGAACGGAACAAAGAGTGGAAGGACTGACTAAAGCCCAGGAACGCACGGAAGTGAAAATGGAAGGACTGGCCAAAGCCCAGGAACGCACAGAGCTGAGAATGGGAGAATTGGCCGAAGCCCAGAAACAGACAGAAAAAGAGCTGGCCCAGCTTTCCAGATCACAGAGGGGAACAAGGGGACAGGTCGGAGGGCTGTCCAAAAGCATGGCTTACGCTCTGGAGAACGAGGCGTTCCGGCACTTGCCCGGGTATCTGGAAGCACATCGCCAGTTGAAAATCAGGGAAAGGTTTGTCCGAACATTTGTCCGGGGAGAGGAGATCAACATGTTTGCGAAAGCGGAGCGGAACGGGGAGGATGTGCTGGTGGTGGGCGAGGCGGTTCTCAGACTGGACGACCGCTCGAAGATGGCGCAGTTGGAAAAAAATACGGAGGCTGTGAAAGAAGAGTTCGGGCAGCCAGTTGTTCCTCTGATCATCACCCATTTCGCACATCCGGATATTCTTTGGAAAGCCAGCGAGCAAGGGGTGTTGGTTGTGCAGAGTTTTGAATGGGGGTAACCATATCTGATTAGCGATGTGCCTTTCTCTGTGCCTTTGCGCCTTTGTGTGAGATATAAAATGCTGAAAAACTTATGGATAGCCACTTAAGAAAAGGATTTTTCATTACTGGGACCATCATTTTAGAACTGGAAAAAAATATGACAAACAAAATTCATTGGATAAAGACCCACTGCGCCAGAATGGACCATGGCGGCTGCGGCCTGCTGGTCGGCGTCAAAGATAACAGAATTGTCGAGGTCAAAGGGGATCCGGACGGCTTCCTGAACAGGGGCTATGTCTGCCCCAAAGCTCTGGCCTCGCCGGACCGCCTCACCCATCCCGCCCGTCTCAGGCATCCCCTGAAAAGGAGCGGAAAACGGGGGGAGGGGAAATGGGAGCGAATATCGTGGTCGGAAGCGATTCAGACCATCTGCGAAAACCTGTCCGGAATAAAAGAGGAGTATGGCGCAAAAGCGGTCGCGTTCTGCCAGGGAATGCCCAAAGGTCTGGAACACTTTGTTCTCATCCGCCTGGCCAATATCTTCGGCTCTCCCAATGTGGTTGCGGTTCAGGATGTCTGCCATGCGCCCCGTGAAGTGAGCGGGATACATACCTGCGGATTCTATCCTGTGGCGGATTTTCATCACCAAAGCAGACTCGTCGTCCTCTGGGGGAGCAATATCACCAGCACAAATGAGGAGGGCGAGATATGCAGTCTGCTGCTGAACCAGATAAAGTCGGGGACCGATCTGATTGTCATCGATCCCAAAAAGAGAGACCTCGCGGGAAAATCCGAATACTTCCTTCAGATAAAACCCGGAACAGATAACGCCTTGGCCCTGGCCTTTCTGAACGTCATCATTGAAGAGAATCTGTATGACAGGGAGTTTGTTGAGAACCGGACTTATGGTTTTGAGGAACTGGCAGCGCATGTTAGGAATTATACGCCGGAAAAGATGTCCGAGGTCACGCGGGTTCCGGCGGATCTCATACGAAAAGCTGCAAGATGTTACGCGTCATCTCATCCGGCTGCAATCCAGTGGGGAAACCCCATCGAGCAGAATATCAATACCTTTGATGCTGTCAGGGCGATCCTCTGCCTGATGGCGATATGCGGAAACCTTGATGTTCCCGGAGGGAATATTCAGGCGAATGAACCGGACATCCTCGGGCTCGGCCAGTTTGTAAGGGCGGACCGGATTCCTTCAAAGCGGAAGGAGATGATCCACGCCTGCCGGCGCACCATCCCCAGACTGATGACCGTTCCGCCCGCTTTTTTCAAAGAAGCGGTGCTTAAAGGGGTTCCGTATCCGGTCAGAGGGGCTTATATGCAATGCGCCAATCCCCTCATGAGTTATGCGGACAGCCGGGGAACTTTTGACGCGCTGATGAGTCTCGACTTTTCCGCTGTTTCCGATATCTTTATGACACCGACGGCCTCCCTTGCGGATATCGTTCTCCCGGCTGCGACTCATTTCGAATTCAATGATATTGGTCATTACGGCCTCGGTCACGGATATGTTCTGGCCCGCCCGAAAGCGGTTGATCCGCCCGATGAATGCTGGCCGGATATGAAGATACTGAATGAACTGGGAAAAAGGCTCACCCCCGGAGAATACTGGTATGAGAATTATGAGGACTTTCTGAAACTGCTTTTGGAGCCGAGCGGTCTCAGTTATGAGCAGTTTGCGGAGCAGGGATATTTGAAGGGCGCAGACCGGTTTCAGAAATATCTCTCTTCAGGATTCAGAACGCCCACCGGCAAAGTGGAACTCCGTCTGAGCCGGGCTGAGAAATTCCATCTTCCTCCACTGCCGGAATTCACCGGCCCTCCGGAGGCGAATGACCCGGATTTCCCGCTGATACTGACCAGCGCAAAAGACCGGTATTATCTTCATTCATCCTACAGATGGATTGAAAAACTGAGAAAGCGCAGTCCCCGGCCGGTTACGGAGATTCATCCCGAAACCGCCGCGGCATGCAATATCCGGGAGGGAGATGAAGTGGTGATCGAGACCCGCCATGGCAGCATCACCCAGTTTGCACGCGTGACCGACAGGGTTCAGCCGGGCGTTGTTTATGCGGCTTACGGATGGTGGTTTCCGGAAGGAAAAGGTGAGATGCAGTATGAATGGGAGAAGTCGAACTATAATCTCCTGACATCCGCGGAAACATTGGGCAGAGAATTTGGAACGCCTAATCTAAAGGGGCTTGGGTGCAGAATTCGTCGGTTGACGGTTGACGGTTGACGGTTGGCGGTTGGCGGTTTACGGTTTACGGTTTACGGTTGGCGGTTTACGGTTTACGGTTTACGGTTGGCGGTTGGCGGTTTACGGTTTACGGTTTACGGTTTACGGTTTACGGTTGGCGGTTGGCGGTTGGCGGTTGGTGCATGGATTTTATTGCGAATTAAGGGCTGAGAGCTGTTCTGTGAAATCAGCAGGTTTGAAAGTCACTGTGTCCACAAACGTCTGTTAATTCCTAACTATAATGTTTCAGGGCCGACCGGCCCATTCTGACACTTTCAGGATGGCGTTCGGCATTCAGGAGGTTCAATAGGCAGAGAGGGCACATGATCGCATGATTCATTATGATTATAATTATGATTATGATTATCATGATGATGGTCGGATTTTCTGAAGAGAGCATTCACGCTTTCCCAGACTGGCCTGACCGACAAGGCGAGCAGAACAATGGTGCCAGCCAATTGTATCTCAAAGGGGATGACCTCGCCTGCCTGACCTGCGACAGCCCGGGCCGAAAGCCCCAGGCCCGTATAAACCTGATCCAGAATCAGTCCGAAAATCACCGAGAGAACCGCCAGTGTGGAGAGGTATATGGCCGCGGCTCTCTTGCCGAGAATCCCCAGGAGAACGGTGAGGGAGGTCACATTGGTGGCTGGTCCGACTAACAGAAAGACCAGCGCGGCACCGGGACTGACTCCTTTGAGAATAAGGGCCGCCGCAATGGGCGTCGATGCGGTTGCACAGATATAAAGGGGAATGCCCGCGGCCAGCATGATTATCATGGAGAGGATACCCCCTCCCAGAAAACTGACCATGATATCTTCAGGAACCAGGGCGGTGATTACGCCTGCCAGAATCAGTCCCACAAAAAACCAGCCCGCGAGATCACCCCATAATTCGGTGAATGCAAAATGAAGGCCGGCCCGTAATTTTTCTGTAAAAGAATGATGCTGTGCATGTTCTTCGGGTGGGCAGTCGATCCCGTCGCAGCATCCGTCAACAGCACAACTCAGATCGGGAGTTGGCTGGTCCTTTTCGGACGGAGCATGGAGCAGATTTTCAGTCAGGCCGGCAGCCACGGCAGTCAGAAACGCGGATATGGGACGAGCCGCGGTCATAATCGGATCGAGCAGGGCATAAGTGATGGCAATGGAATCGACCCCGGACTCCGGCGTTGAAATAAGAAACGCGGTGACAGCGCCGTTATTGGCTCCCTGCTTTTTGAGCGAAGCTGCGGCCGGCAGGACTCCGCAGGAACAGAGAGGGATCGGAATGCCGAAAATGGCGGCCTTGAAGACCGAGGCAAACCGTCTTTTGCCAAGATGACTGGCCACCATTGCGGGGCTGAGAAAAATTTTCAGCAATCCGCCCACCAGAATGCCGAAAAGGATGTAAACCGAAGCATCCAGTAGCAGATTCCAAGATTCTAAAAAAATATTGGTTATAAAATTCATAATGAAATTCTCCAAAAACTCCTGCCGGATTGCTAAATCCGGTTCGGGTGGTTCCCACAGAAAGCTCACGTCGGATTGCTAAATCCGGCGGTTCGGCGGTTCCTAAAAAGCTCGCGCCGGATTGCCAAATCCGGCGGTTCCCCAGAAAGCTCACGCCGGATTGCTAAATCCGGCGGTTCGGGTGGTTTCCCAGAAAGCTCGCGCCGGATTGCGGTTCGGGTGGCTCCCAAAAAGCTCGCGCCGGATTGCCAAATCCGGCGGTTCGGGTGGCTCCCAAAAAGCTCGCGCCGGGTTGCTAAATCCGGCGGTTCGGCAGTTCCCAAAAAGCTCCAGCAGGATTACCAAATCCGGTTCGGATTTGGTAATCCGAACCGAGCGCGTTCGGGCAGTTCCCAAAAAGCTCCTGCCGGAAAGCTCCTGCCGGATTGCCAAATCCGGCGGTTCGGGTTCCCAAAAAGCTCCTGCCGGATTGCTAAATCCGGCGGCTCGGGGTTCGGATTTGGCAATCCGAACCGATCTTGGCAATCCTGCGGGAGATTTTTGGGAACTGCCCGAATAAATCCGACGGCTCGGGTGGTTCCCCAAAAGCTCCCGCAGGATTGCCAAATCCGGCGGTTCGGATTTGGCAATCCGAACCGAGCGCGTTCGGGCAGTTCCCAAAAAGCTCCTGCCGGAAAGCTCCAGCCGGATTGCCAAATCCGGCGGTTCGGGTGGCTCCCAAAAAGCTCGCGCCGGGTTGCTAAATCCAGCGGTTCGGATTTGGCAATCCGAACCGAGCGCGTTCGGGCAGTTCCCAAAAAGCTCCAGCAGGATTGCCAAATCCGGCGGTTCGGATTTGGCAATCCGAACCGAGCGCGTTCGGGCAGTTCCCAAAAAGCTCGCTAAATCCGGCGGTTCGGGTGGTTCCTGCCGGATTGCTAAATCCGGCGGCTCGGGTGGTTCCCAAGAAAGCTCGCGCTGGATTGCTAAATCCGGCGGTTCGGATTTGGCAATCCGAACCGAGCGCGTTCGGGCAGTTCCCAAAAAGCTCACGCCGGATTGCTAAATCCGGCGGTTTGGGTGGTTCCCAAGAAAGCTCGCGCTGGGTTGCTAAATTCGGCGGTTCGGATTTGGCAATCCGAACCGAGCGCGTTCGGGCAGTTCCCAAAAAGCTCACGCCGGATTGCAAAATCCGGCGGATAGTTCCCAAAAGCTCGCGCCGGGTTGCTAAATCCGGCGGTTCGGTGGCTCCCAAAAAGATCCTGCCGGATTGCAAAATCTGGCGGTTCGGATTTGGCAATCCGAACCGAGCGCGTTCGGGCAGTTCCCAAAAAGCTCCAGCAGGATTGTCAAACCCGGCGGTTCGGGTGGTTCCCAAAAAGCTCGCGCCGGATTGCTAAATCCGGCGGTTCGGGCTCCCAAAAAGCTCGCGTCGGATTGCTAAATCCGGCGGTTCGGTGGTTTCCAGAAAGCTCGCGCCGGATTGCCAAATCCGGCGGTTCGGGTGGTTCCCAAAAAGCTCCTGCCGGATTGCTAAATCCGGCGGTTTGGGTGGTTCCCAAGAAAGCTCGCGCTGGGTTGCTAAATTCGGCGGTTTGGATTTGGCAATCCGAACCGAGCGCGTTCGGGCAGTTCCCAAAAAGCTCACGCCGGATTGCAAAATCCGGCGGATAGTTCCCAAAAGCTCGCGCCGGGTTGCTAAATCCGGCGGTTCGGTGGCTCCCAAAAAGATCCTGCCGGATTGCCAAATCTGGCGGTTCGGATTTGGCAATCCGAACCGAGCGCGTTCGGGCAGTTCCCAAAAATCTCCCGCCGGATTGCTAAATCCAACGGTTCGGGTGGTTCCCAAAAGCTCCCGCAGGGTTGCCAGATCCGGCGGTTCGGATTTGGCAATCCGAACCGAGCGGATTCGGGTGGTCCCGAAAGTTCCCGGCGGATTGCCAAATCCGACGGTTCGGATTTGGCAATCCGAACCGAGCGGATTCGGGCTTCAAAACGCTTTCCAAAAGTTCCCGTCGGATTTACCAATCCGATTCGGGCTTTCCAAAAGCTCCAGCCGGATTGCCAAATCCGGCGGTTCATTGTTATTTTTCAGGAGCCCCTTTTTTCTCGGGCGACCCTTTCTCTTCAGACGCTGCTCCACTTTTATCCGCCTTCGCTGTCTCTGCTTCGCTGAGTCGCGTATCTTCTTTTTTATCTGCTGACGTTTTCTCTGACTCGGATGATCCCTTAGTTTTGGATGCCTTATCCTCGTCCTGTCGCGTATCTTCTTTTTTATCTGCTGACGTTTTCTCTGACTCGGATGATCCCTTAGTTTTGGATGCCTTATCCTCGTCCTCCAAGGTGATATGTTCTTTGTTCAAAGCAAACGTCTTGGTTCCGATACCTTTTACCTTCTTAATATCTTCGAGTTTCTTGAACGGGCCGTTTTTCTCCCGATACTCCATTATCTTCTTAGCTTTGGACGGTCCTATGTTATCCAACTGGCTGAGTTCTTTTATCGAGGCCGTGTTAATGTTGATCTTGTCTCCGGCCCACAGTGTCCCGGCCGCACTTACAATAAGGAGAACAGCGACGAACAGTCCCAAAGACAGTTTTACTTTTTTCATTTCTCTCTCCTTTGCATGAAAATACATTTTCATCATCGGGGTGAAAAATTTTTTCATGGAAGTTTCGGCATCCTTCATTTGTCAGTCTGCACTTTGCCGCAGAACAATTCTGCAAACCGACCTGCAAAGTCGTTCTGCAAGTCGGAAAAAGTGCAACTACTTTTCTTCTATGAAGGATGGCGAAGATTCTTAAACAAATTACCCGGTCATAGAGATAATCTGATTCACCAGCTTCTCGATACCGACCGCGACATCCTTGATTCCCGGGCCCAGCATGTAAGCGGGCGTGGTAACGATACTGTTCTGTTCATCAACGTGAATCATATCCACCGTGCAATTTTTGTGCTTCCCCCCCATACTTTCTATGGCGGCCGCGGTACCCGTGTCGTTGCCGATTGTTACCTGGGGTTTTTTGTCTGAAAGGGCCTTTGTCAGAGTTGCAGGCGCGATACAGATGGCACCGACCGGTTTGCCAGATGTTGCCATCTCCTGCAGGATCCGTTCAACATCAGGATGAACCGCGGCATCCGGCCCTTTTACAGCAAAGTCGCTCAGATTTTTGGCCGCGCCGAATCCTCCGGGAATGATCAGCGCATCCAAGTCAGATGCGGTCACATCTGCCAGATTCCTGATTTCACCCCTGGCGATCCTGGCGGATTCCACCAGAACATTCCGTTTTTCATCCGTTGCCTTCTGGGTGAGATGGTTGACCACCTGAAACTCCGTATCAGGCGCCATGCAGACAATTTCAGCGCCGGCCCTGTCCAATGCCAGCAAAGTCAGCACAGATTCATGGATTTCGGCTCCGTCGAAAACACCGCAGCCGGACAGGATCACACCGATTTTTTTTGCCATAAACTTACCTCCCGAATGTAAATATTCTGTTGATTTTTTGACATGATTTTTTGCTGTAACAGCCAGATTCTTAAAAACTGGTAACTTCGAGTGATAACAGATCAGAAGTTACAATTCTTCAAACTGTGCGGTTTAGGACGGTCAGCGAGTTTTCTGAAAAACACAGCCTTATTGCCTATGGTATAGACATGAACGTAAACATGAACATGCATGAACATGCATGAACATGTCAAAAAGCATTTCTGCTTATGTTCAAGTTCACGATATCATCCCGGCTGCTGAAAACTGAAGGCTGACCGCACAAGTCGCAAATCTCTATGTCGTGAAAGACCTGAACCGGAATAATTGATATTATATAATGCCCTATTTAACGCAATCCGAAGTTTTATGCAACCCCTTTTTTGTAATTTGCCAAAATAAAATTGAAGTTCTGACCCGAAGTTTTAAAAACTTTGGAAAATCGGTCAACAGATTTGTTGATAAATGCTATCCTGATTTTCGATCCTGAATTTGTCGGAAACGCCTGACAGTTCAGCCCGCAAACGGATATATAGGACATTTTCCGGATGCAGCAGTTGTCAGCAGGGTATCAGGTTATCCTGACACCTTTGAGTAAACTTTTAGGTTAAGTCCTCTG
>JAUCGI010000004.1:0-52468 GCA_030378035.1 Desulfobacterales bacterium HSG2 | reverse complement strand
TAAGTTAGGATTGTTTTCTTCGGAATTGAACGTGTGTAATCCGATGTCCATTTCGTCTGCAACCAATCCGAAGTTTTAAAAACTTTGGAAAATCGGTCAACAGATTTGTTGATAAATGATATCCTGATTTCCGATCCGGGATTTGTCGGAAACGCCTGACAGTTCAGCCCGCAAACGGATATATAGGACATTTTCCGGATGCAGCAGTTGTCAGCAGGGTATCAGGTTATCCTGACACCTTTGAGTAAACTTTTAGGTTAAGTCCTCTGAAATTTCCCAGCACCGGAAAGGGGCTGTTTCTGATTATTTACTCCTGATATTTAGCTGTTTAAGTTTGGTCCTATCCTGATTTAAACGCCAATCTAAAGGTATTGATTGAGTTCTTCAACGAGCAATGCACAGTTGTAGAAAACTGTCTGCTACCATCGGTTTTCCCTTCATTTCCGACGGATGAAATCAGATATCGAAACTCATTCGTGTCAATATACGGAATCGCGCCGTATCTTCCGAGTATGTAGTCCTTACCGTAAGAAGCACCGTTTTTTACTTTGTAGTCAAGTAGCGAATACAGATCCGTGCTTCCGTATCTGAACAGGTTGCTGTTCAACACATTTGTGGTGTTGAAGATTAGCTGCGCGTTGTTCGGATTGTTTTCTTCGGAACTGAACAACTGTATGACGAATCTTGTAATTAAGGGATGCCAGCACTTCTGATCTGAGCAAGGTGTTTAATATGGGCGTCGGATACAAAATCGCTGAGAAAAGAGACAGCATCCAGAAAAGTTGTCTTTCCGCTCGCATTGGGGCCGACAAACACATTAAAGTGGGAAAGGTGCCGGCTTTTGTATTTCAGACAGGAATAATTGAGGGTTTCTACATGGCCATCCTAAATGAAAATATACTGTTTGACATATTGCCAAAGTGCAACTTAGGCACTCCGACAATTCCTCTTATAATCATCACTGCTTTTTACATGTGCTCGTTCACATGCTCGTTCTCGTGAACATGCCCGTGAACATGAACATGACCTGGAATCTACGAAACTTCAGAAGTTTTGAAAACTTTGGAAAACTGGTCAGCAAATTTGTTGATAAATGATACCTTGGTTTCCGATCCGGGATTTGTCGGAAACGCCTGACAGTTCAGCCCGCAGACGGATATAGACATTTCCCGGATGCAGCAGTTGTCAGCAGGGTATCAGGTTATCCTGATACCTTTGAGTAAACTTTTAGGTTAAGTCCTCTGAAATTTCCCATCAGTTAGGATTGTTTTCTTCGGAATTGAACAACTGTATGACGAATTTTGGGCATCCTTCATTTGTCGGTTTACACTTTCGGGTGTCAGGGCGAACTCTTTTTTTGTTCCTTTGTGCCTCTCTGTGCCTTTGTGCCTTTGTGTGAGACATGAAATGCCGGCCGCCGGCTCTGATTGGAAAAAAGTGCAAACTACTTTCGGCTTTTATGAAGGACGCCGAATTTTGTAATTAACGTGTGTAATCCGATGTCCATTTCGTCTGCAACCAATACTTCTGATCTGAGCAGGTGTTTTTAATATGGGTCCGATATCTGTCCCGAAAACCATTTTTTTCAGCGTCTTTTTCAGCTTTAAAAAACGCCGGGTCATTACAGCGAAGCTCACTTCCCGAGCGATCTGAAAATACAGACTCGAAGAACGAGCCTTTTTCACAATTTTCAAAGCGCTTTCAACAGCCTCCTTCGGTCTCTGCGGCTTTGCCTGACCCTCTTCCGTGAAACCGTTTTTTCCCAGCCAGTTACGCAAACCGGGGTGTCTGTCTTTCCACCCGAGGATCATATCAACATTCGGAGAATCGCTCCATATCCAGATTTCCAGTTCCGGGTCCGGGACGATGACCGCGGAACGATTATCCCATCCGTTTCGGGCAAGACTCTCTCGGGAAAGCTCATCCCTGCAAGCAGCCTTCGCTGTCAAAAACTACAAGCGCGTAACTGTAACGCTTTGCAACATAAAGCAGGACATTTTTTGTAATAATTCATACCACGAAACACGCGAAATAAGCGAAACACACGAAGCAGGAAACAGGACCCGGTTGCGGGCGTAAGTTTTTCGTGTCTTTTCGTGTCTTTCGTAGTTTAACATAAGCTGTCCCGCTTTAGATTGGTAGTCTGCAAAAGGACGCAAAAAAGAATGGCTCTGCCCGAGACAGCCGGGATCGTGCCCCGGATGCACTCTGATATCATAACTGACAGGAGATATGCCAAGGGACTGATGACGGCTCAGAATGCCTCTGATGGAAAATTCCATATTTTTATCCGCGGCAGGCACAATGAGATTTTTCATCCGAGCACTCCCGCTGCATAAAGAACGCCAAGATTTTCTTCCCCTCTCCAATCCTCAAGTTCCGGGTGATCGCAGCCTGGGACGATATCGGTTGCCCCATCCTCATCCTTGGCAAAACAGAGCACACTGAGCGGGGAGACAACACTGAGGAGCACAGGGGAATGGGTGGCAAGCAGGACCTGGGTGCCATAGACTGAGGAGAGAGACTGAACCATTGTCTCCACCGCCCGCGGATGGATTCCGTTTTCCGGTTCCTCAATAAGCCAGATATCCTAAATGAAAATATGCTGTTTGGCATCTTGCCAAAGTGCAACTTAGGCACTCCGGACAATTCCTTATACAATTCTTCTGATTATACAGACATTTCAAGAAAAAATTCACGAAACACGAAACGCCGAGTCTTGAAAAATCGGTCAGCAGATTGCTGATTTGAAAAACCAATTCAAACGTATTGATTGAGTTCTTCGACGAGCAGATGCACAGTTGTAGAAGGATTCTCTTTCCGAAAATGCTTTTTCAGAAGTTTTTCGGCATTTTTTATGGCATCCTGCTGTTTGTCAAGTAAGTCATCATACATGGTCTTACTGTTTTTTTCATACTTCTTTCCCAACAACCGGCTCAATCTGCCTTTGTACTGACTTCTCGATAACGCGGCATCATAATAATGGAAATGCAGCAGATACCAGAGTTCAAACGCCTCATTGGAATAAGCCACTTTGATATTGTGATTCTCGGCTATCTGAAAGGCCCGGGTAAAATTTTGGAGAGGAAATGAGTTCCTGTCAAAAACACACCAGACAGAGTCGTAAGGCACTTTCTCTTTTTCAGCTTCTCTGTTCAATCGGATGGCTTCTTCAACCAGACTGTCCGTATTCATCCCCTTTCCCCGAATATTCACCTGAACAGAGGTTATTTTAAAGCCTTTGAAATAATACGGTCCCGTTCTGGCACCCTCACAGACAATCAGAATTCTCTTTTTGGGATATCTGAAATTTCCTCTTCGGACAAAACTTTTTGTATCCCGTCTTTTCCGGTAAAACTGTCTGCTAACCATCGGTTTTCCCCTCATTGCCGACCGATGAAATCAGAGATCGGAATTCATCCGTGTCAATATACGGAATCGCGCCGTATCTTCCGAGTATGTAGTCCTTACCGTAAGAAGCACTGTTTTTTACTTTGTAGTCAAGCAGCGAATACAGATCCGTGCTTCCGTATCTGTCCTTTTCGGTGAACCATATCTGGTCTCTTCTGAACAGGTTCCTATCCAACACATTTGTGGTGTGGGTGTTGAAGATCAGTTGAGCGTTGTTCGGATTGTTTTCTTCGGAATTGAACAACTGTATGATGAATTTTGTAATCAGGGGATGCAATCCGGCATCCATTTCGTCCGCAACCAACACTTCTGATCCGGACAGGGTGTTTAATATGGGACCGGCAAGTGAAAATATTTTCTGAGCGCCTTTTGATTCGTTTTCTTTTAATCCGAAGTTTTCAAAGCCGACAATCTTCTTATTCCTGTCATATTTCTGATGCAGAGTTTTTATATCCGTTTCTTTGGATATCAGGACATCTCTGGCCGTTTTCGGAATGCCGGGTGACTTGGGAATATTGGTGCCGGCTTCGGCTTTATCAATATTCACCGCTTCAATTCCCAAATCTGCCACTTTTAAAAATTCGCCGATCTTCCCGGCAGAAGTCTCACCTTTTTCCATATATTCTGTCGTAATGTCTCCATATTCTCCGAATCCTGAAATGATATTAAAGTTTCCGAACCATTTTAAAACCGCTTTGGATATTTCACCGTTAAACTGGGCGGCCACGGATAAAAACAGCGCGTTATCTCTTGTTTTGCTCTCCAATCCTTTTCCCTCCGTGAAATGCGTTCCGATTTCAAAAACCCCGTCCTCTCTGACAAACAGTTTTGTCTCTTTTGCCCCGGGCACATAAAAAAGCCACTCATTATGTATTTTTGAGTGATCCGCCTCAAAACCGTACCTGTATCGGATGCCGTCCCGGATAAAAATGATTTCAAAAACAGAAGGCATGTTTTCCGTTTCGGTACTCAGTCTGAAAGGCGCCGCATCTATTTTCTCACCGACCTGGGTTGCCTTGGAAGAATTCCGGACGAGATCTTTCATAAAATGCATTGCCTGAAACAGATTCGTCTTCCCGCTTGCATTGGCACCGTAAATCACCGCACTTTTAAGCAGACTCAGCTTTCTAGTGACCGGGAAAACATTGTTTTCCGCATGTCTCCTCACAGAGGACGCTACCATGGTGAATGTCACCGGATTTTTAAATGACAGATAATTCTGAACACTGAATTCGATTAGCATGGAGAGGCTCCTTTAATACCTGTCTCGATAGTCAATCAAAACTGATTATAACGCTTTTCGGGGAGGCTCCGAACCGCGAATGAACGCGAATGAACGCGAATGGACACAGAACCGTGTGACCGGAATGGCCGGCTCCGAACCGCGAATGAACGCGAATGAACGCGAACGGACACAGAACCGTGTGACCGGAATGATGGCCGGATCCGGAGGACGCCCGACCGGGGAACGGTGTGATTCTTCCCTGTGATCCGTGCGATTCGTGTTCATTCGCGTCATTCGCGGTTCGGAGCCTCCCCTAAATCCGTTATAATCAGAATCAAAATAATCTCCGTTTTTTTTCCCGGATAAGATCGTGAAAATTGGCTGTCCTTTTAGCGACAGCGGCTTGGGGACCGTCGGATACAAAATCGCTGAGAAAGGAGACAGCATCCAGTTCAGACGGATATGGGACATTATACCTGATGCGGCAGTTGTCAGCAGGGTATCAGGTTATCCTGATACCTTTTCCAGACAAAATCGTGAAAATTGGCTGTCCCTCTACTGACAGCGGCTTCAGGACTGTCGGATACAAAATCGCTGAGAAAAAATCGACTGCTGCCGGAACCGCTTTTGTCTTCGGGTCAGTTCATTTCCGATTTCGTAAGAAATTCCTTCCGGCTCCCGGGTTAACCGAGTTGTCCGGAGCAACGAAATCGTTCATCGAAGCAGGCGTTCGGCTTCATCAAATAATATTTGTCATTCATGCCTCCAATTTTAATCTTCTTGGATATAAGGTCTGCTTTCCTGAATACAATGATATGCTTTTTCAAGCTGGCGGCCAATATAAATAGCATGATTAATATCTGAAATTGCACAGTCTCTGTATATCATAAGCTGAATTTTTACAGGTTTTTCACTTCTGTACTCACCTATTTTCTCGGAACCATAATAGTGTTTCACGACGATTTCATTGCTTTCTGTCGTAATCAGAAAATAACCATTCGGATCTTGGCGCATAACATTGGTTCGTGCCACCTTGTCATATACGATCTTTGCTTTGTCAAGATACTGGGGGTCAAGGCTGACAGAGTGAGATATTACTGTTATTGAACCTGGTTCTGTTCCGGTATTCTTGCACACATACTGTTGTATTGCCATAAGACCATAGACATTTTCAAGCCAGGCATTGGAAGTGTTGTGGGTTCTGAAAGTCGAAGATAAATGCAGGCAATTATCAATGTTACGAAAAAAAAGTGAGACAAGACATGGGCGGCTTTCCCCTCTGATATCAGCAGTATTATCCCAGGTAGAGATATAGCAGGATCGGTCGTCAGGACTGTTCACCATATCAGCAACGACAATATCCAGACAATCTGTTCCGAAGTAAGCTCTGATCCTATGACCATAAGTGTAACTTCTGTCAGCCGGGAGTTCCGCGGACAAAATTTCTTTCTGATATTTGGAGAAAGACTCCGGATCAAAGCCACACGCCCTTATAACTGATTCATCTTCAAACCGGGGTTTTTCAATGACCACTTTTACGTTTTGCAGCTCTGTTCTTTCTCCTTTTTTAATTAAAACTTTCCTCCCAAACCTGAAAACTCGGTGTACAAGATACTTCCACGCTCTGGCAGGTGTTTCTTCCACGATAGTATGAGCCCTGAGATTGCTCGGATAAGTTTCAACCAGAACATCCGGAATCTCGACGAGAATTCTTTCTCCGGCCCACTGCTTGGACCTGTAGTTTTTCAATAATCCTGAGACTTCCTCAGCGGTTTCGGGATCAGACTTTTCAATCCCTTCAATACGCACTATTTCCGGAATTCTGGAAAACATCTCAGGTGATACAAGACTATCCATCAGGTAATCTGTGCCTTTTACCCTGACTGCCCTCACCTCTCTTCCCTCTGAGGAACACTTGTAAATTAAGCCGCCGTCTATTCGTTCGGTTCCGTTTGAAAAGAAGTTTGACAAGTATCTGTAAGAACCGCTCCTGTCATTCCCCAGGACAAGCAAAGTGTCGATCTGAGGATTATAGAGCAGATTTCTCAGGAGATATTTAAAGCCCTCTCCATACAGATTACCGATAACAGCCACTTTGGATTTTTCAGGGTCAAGGTCAACACCATTTTTTTTCAGCCTGCGAGCTATAAAATCTGTTTCAGACCACAGAGTTACGATTCCCAAAGTTGCATAAGGATTCACAATTTTTAATTTGTTTCCAAAAAATATGGCTTTGAACCGCATGGAATGTTCGTCACACATCAAGAAATCTCCTTAAGCCTCCTTTTTGATGTTGGAAACTGAATCATCTCAAATGTGAATTTTGAAGCCTTTTCGGAAACAACAAGCTGTTCAAAGGTCTTGAACATTTCTTTTCCCTGCTGTTGCCAAAACTGATCCCTTGCCTTATCTTCGGATTCATAAGGTATTTCAAAATAGACATGTCGGACCTGAGCAACAGCCAGCATCTTCATACAGTCAAAACAGGGAGATACCGTAACATAAATTGCGGATCCTTTCACCGAAATTCCTTCCCTGGCTGCCTGTGCAACCGCATTTTTTTCAGCATGGCTGCCAACACAGTACTCCTGTTTTTTATGTTCGGGAACCCCCTGAACCCTCCTGAAGCAAAACGGATTCCCCTGATTGTCTTTCCTGTCAATGCAGTGAGGCGCTCCGGGCACCGCTCCGTTGTAGCCTGTTGAAAGGATTTGTTTGTCTCGTACCACAACGCATCCTATCGGTCTGGAATTACAGGTGGATCTCGTGCTGACAATCTTGGCTATGATCATAAAGTATTCGTTCCAATCAGGACGCATGAAAGTTCCTCCTCATATTGTCGGATTTCCTCTGGGACCTCCGACATTCATAAAAGCACTGTTGAAATTCCTGTATAATTTCTTGTTCTGCCTGGTTCTGTGCCATTTCTTGATGAAATTAACAGGTATGTCATCTCTGACCTCAATTTTTGTCCAATCCTTTTCAGGAATTGGAAACGCATAATATGGAAGATGCTTTGGGAGACCCCGCACAAAAATAACCTGGGGAATAACCCATTCAAGATAAGCAACATAGACCCGATGCATGCCGTCATTGATAATATGGGTCACACGGCCGTTTTTTTCTATCTTCTCCTCAATGACGGGTGGGAGCAGGTCTATAGGCTCAGTCTCTCCGGCTAATCGGATGCGTACGAAACCGTTTAAGTTGAACAGATCGATCCCCTGTTTTTCAAGAGACCATTTGAGTTCGCGTATCTTCAGCAACTCCTGCTTCAGAACATAACGCTGGGGAGGAAACAAGTCTTCGACACTGATATTCTCCAAAGAGATAAACGTGTTCTCATAAGGCCGGGTATTTTCATCCTCCAGCATGGTGACGTTCCGCAATCTGTCTGTTAATTCCTGCTCTGAAAACTGTTCGATTTCAAGAACATCAATCGCTTTTGTATCATTACTCTTCATTTTAAAAGAATCCTCTCTATAATCGCTTGTGCCTCACCGAGGCTGTTTGCTTCGTAAATATCGATATACCTTGAAATGAGATATCGCTTTGAATCCAGTTGATGTTTCTCCATGGGCCTGGATTTGAACCATATACATTTCATTCCCAGTTCGGCGCAGGGAATGATGTCATTTCCCACGGAGTCGCCAACCATAACGGACTCCGCCAGTAACGCGCCTGACCGATCCGAAGCTCTCCTGTAGATTTCCAATGACGGTTTCCTGATCCCCTCTTCAAAACTCAGTGTTTCTGAACTGAGCATGTTGAAAATTTCCCGGAAAACGATTTTGAACTTTTGATAAAAGGGGAGCCAGAGATTGGACACAATATGCAGACCCAATCCTGACCGGGCAAGATTTTTTATGAATGCCGAAGCTCCCTCCAACTCATAAGCGCTGACATACTGCATTTGCCAGAAATTCGCTATTTCTCTTCGCTGATCGCTGTTTATCCGGAGCCCGAATGCTTTTTCCAAAGAATTCACCAATGAATCAGATGTCTGATGATTTTCACAAAAAACAATATCATATAAAACTTCCGAACAGTCATCCTCCAAGTTCAGAACATGACGAATCATCTTGGGAGGAGAATCCTTCGGCCCGCCCATTAAGGTAAAACCTATGTCCAGAAAGACTTCCAAATGTTACTCCTTCATAAATCTCTTGCTCTTGCTCTTGCTCTTGCTTCTTGCTCTTGCTTCTTGCTCTTGCTTCTTGCTCTTGCTCTTGCTCTTGCTTCTTGCTCTTGCTCTTAATCCTGCTTGATTAAGAGCAAGAGCTAATTTTTTGTGTCCATATAAAGCCGCAGCTTTGCAAGGTCGAAACAAGACTCTGCAAGCCCGAGTTTCAGACATGTGACAAACATCTCTCCATCCCCGACACCGATTTCCTGTGCCATGTATTCCTTAACCATTTGCAAACAAGCCAGGTTCGCCGGTAATCCGTTCCAAAGATTCCAACTCCTGAAGTGTATGCTGAAATGGAGTTTTTCATATTTGATTGCCGTGTCAATACCTCTCAGACACTGCGTTGTGCCGGCAGAATTTTTATTGAACAAATTGTCCACGGACCTTTTAATTACGGTTTTGCCTGTAACTCTGTCAATAACATTTATTTCTTCGGAGTAATCAACTGACTCGTCGTAAAACCTGAGACTCTCAGGGCGACCGACTGTCATATAGCAATGTTTTGTTCCGGATCCGTGTTTTTTGTAATAATCTGTGATCCATTCGATCTGCCACGCGAGGTCTTGCCCGTAGGAGTAGTGCTCACCGGCTTGGCAGACATCTGTCATGTAGTAAGAGAGATACTTTTCCGCATATCCGGGTTCAATCGGATTGGGAATGCCAATGCCGGGAGGTATGTCCGGTTCCAAGGGTCTTGTCCCCGGATGAGTGATCTGGGCCGACACAAAATCAAGTTCCCATCTTTTCGTCGGAGTGCTGCCCTTGGTGACGGTGTACTCCCTGCCATGCTCCACTGCGGCCCGGACAAGTTGGAACCACAAATCAGGTATATCTCTGGCGGTCATAAATATCGGTTTTAACATTTTTAACCTCTAACATAACTGATATGTTTTTGACATTCTCCTGAGTACAGGACAAAAAGTGGATTCCGGGTCGGAAATGCCGGAAATCCTGCCGATTTCCGGCATTTCCGCACGGAATGACAGTGTGCCGGTTTTCAGGCATCCGAAGATTTTTGTCCTGTACACAGGACATTCTCACAAAATTACCTTTTTATCAACCGATCAAACAAAGACTTTCTTTAGACGTGATAACTCATTATATATTAAAACATATCTGTTTTAACTGTAGTGAGCAATCTGAAAATTGGTCCATTCACTTCACTAAGCAATTCTGCCACCTTGACCTCCTATAAACCCAAATCCCGTATTGAGGTCCCTGAAATATCGTCTGTAATGGCTCACCATATCTCCTTCAGAAACGCGAGGGGTATATTTACAAAATAGTTCAGGAGGGGTCTCAAGTATGATCATATCATTCCAGTAATACTCAGAACAAGGAAGAGCATAATATGGTTCGGAGGGATTTCTTATCAGAACGGCCGAAACCTTTATCTTTTTTTCCCAGCAGTAGTGATAAACGCGATGGGTGCCGTCACAAACTAAAAAAGTTTCTGATTATAACGGATTTAGGGGAGGCTTCTTAAACTTGCCGCACTTAAAACCCGCACCGCGCTCAGACTCCGGCTTGGACGTGATCTGTTAATGAATGTCCAGGGTCTGAGTATAATCAGGAAAATTAATATCAGGTTCTGAAAAGAAATGCAAGGAAAAAATCAGGGCATTCCATTTTTTTCCGTCGGTCTTTTGAAAAACCGCTTGGCATCCTTATTTCTGACCTGTCTCAATCCAATTTTCCACGCGTTTGCCAAACTCGTTGAAGACTTCCTCGGCGATATAAATTCTTCCGTAGAGTATTTTCAAAATGAACAACATGCCGATATTGTCCAACGCGATCAGCCAGCTTGTGTTTGAAATCCGATTCTATGTCCTCAGGGGGATAATTGAATATCGAAACATCATAACTGCCGAGCAGTTCCATAAAAGTCCGTTTGGACACGCCTGCCACGTCCGCCGCCTGTCCCAGGGAAAGTTTTCCCTTTTCATAGAACTTGGAAGCAATGACAAAGGTGATTTCCCGGGTGTCTGTGCTGATAAAATCAGGTAATGTGATCTGTAAGGTTTGCATAAATTATTCTACGTTTCTTGCCACATCGTTCATATAATAGCACCGTTAAATCTCAACCTTTTTTTGGAAATTTCGGCACAAGTGCGGAGCTTTCCAAGTTGCCTTTGACATTATGGAAGCTCATATCACCGTTCTTCGTACAAATTCAGACTTCCTCGGGCACCATTTTCAAAATAAGGCTGCTTTTTTTCCTCATCCGTGTTGCTGTCGGAAAGCACTTCCACGCATATCTCAGGGGCATGGAGCATTCTGTCTCATATCTGATGTCAGTCCAACTAAATATAATTCAGCCCTTATCCCTTTGTCAAATCCGTATTTGCAACAATTAAGCGTAATTAATCAAAAATAGAGACAAAAACAGAGATTTTATTCCTAATATCAGCGATTATATCGACTTTACTGGTAAAATTAAAATCTAACCTTCGGTTGTCGGAAATCTGTGTCACCTATTTTTTTTTGGAGTGCTCCCCTGCCAGTTTTACAATCCGTTCGTATGGGTTTATAAAATTGAACTCCCGGATCTGAGTACAGGACAAAAAGTGGATTCCGGGTCGGAAATGACAGGAATCCTGCCGATTCCTGTCATTTCCGCCCGGAATGACAGAGTGCTGATTTTCAAGCCTCTGAAGTTTTTGTCCTGCTAATAAAATCAAACCTTCGGGTTATCATAAATCTGTGTCACCTATTTTTAGGGCATTTCCCGGATGCAGTTGTCAGCAGGGTATCAGGTTATCCTGATACCTTTGACCGTCCCCAAAGTTTTCAAAACTTCAAAAGAAAACTGTTGCATAAGAAGCGAATAGCGCATATAATCGCTTCAAAATATGAAGCGATAAAGGAAGAACCATGCGATATATATGGCAGTATGACAGTTGGGCAGATTTCAGATGGCAGGATGACAAACTGGTTGATGCCCTGGGCAAAGCCCGTTTTTGTCAGGGTAACCTGATAAACAAAGTTCGTTCACTAAGCATGAATCTGAGTCTGGAAGCCCGGGCCGGAATTCTGACCGAGGAGGCCGTTCAGACCTCGGCCATTGAAGGCGAGAATCTGAATCGGGAATCGGTCCGCTCCTCTGTGGCAAGACGGCTGGGCCTGCCGACCGCGGGACTACTCCATCCGGATCGCCATGCAGACGGTCTGGTGGAGATGCTTCTTGATGCAACGACACATTACGACACACAGTTGACCCCGGAAAGGCTGAAAGCATGGCAGGCAGCGTTGTTTCCGACCGGTTATTCCGGGCTGAAACGTGTCCGTACCGGGGAATGGCGGGGACCCGAACCGATGCAGGTGGTATCCGGCCCCATTGGCAGAGAGAAAGTTCATTTTGAAGCGCCTCCCGCAGACAGAACAGAGGAAGAAATGCGGCAATTCCTCTGCTGGTGGAAGGAGAGCATGGGAAAGACCGAGGGACTGCTGAGAGCGGGAATCGCCCATTTCCGATTCATCACGATTCATCCGTTTGAGGACGGAAACGGCCGCGTTGCCAGATCCCTCACCGATATGGCGCTTGCACAGGATGAAAAGCTTTCAACGAGATTTTACAGCCTTTCCGCGCAGATTATGGCAGAGCGTGACGCGTACTATCGGATACTGGAGCAATCCCAGAAAGGCGACAGGGACATCACCCCATGGCTTTTATGGTTTCTGGAATGTTTTGAACGGGCGATAAACCGTTCGGAAATCCTCATCTCCGATGTGCTGGCAAAAGCTGACTTCTGGATTCGGCACGCACAGACGCTTATGAACGACCGTCAGCGCAAAGCTGTCAACCGCCTTTTGGATGCCGGTTCCCAGGGATTTGAAGGCGGCCTGACGACCCGGAAATATGTTGGGATGACGAGAACCAGCAGAGCCACCGCTTACCGGGACATCGCCGAACTGGTGAAAAAAGGGGTGCTGAAGGCGAATCCGGGAAAGGGACGGAATGTCAGCTATTCGCTGGATTGGGGAGATTAAATTTCACATTTTCTCAAGCCTCGCCACAGATTCAATGTGATAGGTATGCGGAAACATATCCACCGGCTGCACTTCCCGAATCTTGTAATGATCTTTCATCATGCCGAGATCCCTTGCCAGTGTGGCCGGGTTGCAGGAGACATAAACGATCCGTTTCGCCGCGGTTCTCAGGACCTGTCTGACCACATCCTTATGCATGCCGACCCTCGGGGGGTCGATGATCATCACATCGGGTGTGATATCAATGCGGGAGAAAGAGTCCTTTATATCGCCTAAGATAAAGCGGCAGTTGGAAATCCCGTTGATCCGGCAGTTCTTTTCAGCATCCGCGACAGCGCTTTCGACAATCTCCATGCCGATGACTGTCTTTGCCGAGTCTGAGAGGTACAAGGCTATGGTCCCCGTGCCGCTGTAAAGATCGACAACACTCTCCTTCCCTGTGAGCCCGGCGTACGATTTCACGGTCTCATACAACTGCTCCGCGCCCCGGGTATTGGTCTGAAAAAAGGAGTTTGCCGATATTTCAAACGTGAATGAGCCGATCTTATCCGTCAGGACGGACTCGCCGGCAAGGAGGATTTCATACTCTCCGATGGCGATGCCCGCCTTGCGTGAAGTGATGTTGTTCACGACCGAGACAATTTCCGGATACTTCTCCGTCAGCATGTCGGCAAGCGGTTGTACTGTGCCCCGATCTTCTGATGCCGTGACAATGTTCACCATCCACCGGTCCCGGGCCGCAGAATGCCTCAGCATGAGAAACCGCCAGAATCCGACATGGCTGCGAAGTCCGTAAACAGGTGCGTTGGAATTTTTTATAAAGACTCTGACATCTTCGAGAATGTCATTCCCCAATTCAGGCTGAAGCAGACACGCATCTGTGTCAAGCACTTTATAAAAGGTTCCGGGGACATGAAGCCCCAGGGCAACACCTCTGTCAATATCCTCCCGGCCCATCTCCTCAGGCAGGAGCCACCTCCTATCGGAACAGGAGAACTCCATTTTGTTTCTGTACCCGAAAACCTGTTCGGAAGGGATTGCAGGATGCACCGGAACATCCTGCACCAGTCCGATGTGCTCAAGAGACTCGGCCACATGCTGCTGTTTGTACTCCAGTTGTTTGTCGTAGGGTAAGAACTGCCATTTGCATCCGCCGCAGAAACCGGCGTATTTGCAGGGAGGTTCTATCCTGAGCGGCGACGGTTCTGTCAGTTCGATCACACGGGCTTCCGCATAATTTTTCTTTTTTTTGGTGATGCGGACTTTCGCACAGTCCGAAGGAACCGCCTGATCAACAAAAACAGCGAGTCCCTCCACTTTTGCAAGCCCTTTTCCGCCAAAAGCGATGTCAGAAACCTCCAGTTCGAGGGTCTGTCCCTTTTTGATTTTCATCAGTCTGAATCCAGTCTCTTTTTTTATATCTCACACAAAGGCACAAAGGCACAAAGATAAGGCTCAAAGGTGAGTATGGAAAAATTTATCAGCTTCAATTTCTCTATATCTCACACAAAGGCACAAAGGCACAAAGATAAGGCTCAAAGGTGAGTATGGAAAAATTTATGGGTACTTATCATCTATTATCAGCTTCAACCCGTACAATTTCTCTATATCTCACACAAAGGCACAAAGGCACAAAGATAAGGCTCAAAGGTGAGTATGGAAAAATTTATGGGTAGGTACTTACCATCTATTATCAGCTTCAACCCGGACAATTTCTCTATATCTCACACAAAGGCACAAAGGTGAGTATGGAAAAATTTATGGATAGGTACTTATCATGTATTATCAGCTTCTTCCCCTTTCTTCAACTTCTTTCCTTCACCCCAGGCTTTTCCCGCGTATTCGCCGACTGTCCAGTAGCTGTTATCCGGCATGGTCAGCACAAGGGGATTGATTTTCTTCACATCCGGCTTCCCGTCGGTGAGAAATTTCTCCTCGGTGTATGCAGCCGCAATTTCGCCGATGAACAGATTGTTGGTCGGCAGCTCACATATCTCCGTCAGTTTGCACTCGATGCAGAGGGGGCATTCCCGGATCATGGGCGCGGTTTTCAGCTCGCCGTAGAAGACCTCGAAGACGTCGGACTTGTCCGTTTTTCTTCCTGAAACCAGGCCGCAATAGTCCGTTTTCTCAACCATGTCCGCGCTTGGAAAATTGACGCTGAAGGTTTTTGCCTCCCGAATGCCTGTGGGCGTGTAGTGCGCCTTGTTGAGTCCCACTGCCAGCATCGCCGGCTTTGCATTGACCCGAGTGACCCAGCCCACGGTCATAAAATTGGCCTTTCCTTGGACAGTAGCGCCGACCAGTGTTACCGGCATGGGATAGATAAAGGCGTTATTTCCGATATTGATTTTCTCCATTTACGATTTCCTTCCGATAGAAAATGCCTGACCGAGATAATCGCCGATTCCGTGATAGGTGCGGATTTCAGGACCGAAGACAATGGGCCTGACTTTGGAAATATCAGGGAGTCCGTCTTCTCTGAGTACCGCCTCATCCGCCTTGACATCCATGATCTCGCCTATGAACTGAGTATGAAGGCCGATCTCATTGACGTGAAGCACCTTGCATTCCAAAATCAGTGGAAATTCAGCCACATAAGGCGCTTCGACGAATTCGCTTTCCACCGGGGTCAGCCCTGTCTCGGCAAACTTGTCTCTGTTTTTTCCTGATACGATTCCCACATAGTCCGCTTTTTTCGCATGCGTCTCAGAGGGAACATTGACGGTATAGGCTCTCCGTTCCATGATACTACCGTAGGTATGCGTTGCTTTTCTCAATGAAACCGTGACACACGGCGGCTTGGAGCAGCAAAGCCCTCCCCAGGCCGCTGTCATGATGTTCGGTTTGCCGTCTTTGTCATAAGTCCCGATCACCCAGACCGGCGCGGGGAAGACAAGGGTTTTGGGGCCTAATGATGATTTTTTCATATCAGTCTCTCCTTTTTAATCATGTATTATCAGCTTCAACCCGGACAGGGGATCCTTGCTGAACGGCTCGAAACTTCGTTGCATCTCCGATGACACGTCCGAAGATATTTACAGGACTGGCCGCACGGGGCTTGTCGTCAGTGCTGCTCGGGGTCGGGCCGAAAAAAATGCAGAACGCGCTGCCCACCGGCCAATATCCCAGCGTCCCAACTTCAACATCCGCGCGGGCATCGGGTTCCTCATTCATATCCACCGGGATTCCAAAATAGATTTCGTCTCCCCATGTACCAGCTTCGCCTTCAAACGGGAGCGCGTCCCATATTCCCTGAGCAGTGGCGCTGTCGTTCAGTTCGGCTGACAAGGAAACATCTTCCGCTGAAATGATAATCTTTTTCATTCATTCTCCTCTTTATTTTATCCGGAGTTCCAAAATATCCGGAATGTAGGATAGGTGCAGCACAGCGGAACCCACCAAAATACAACCACAAAAAATGGCAGCACAGTAACTTGTAAATTCGTCCTCTGAAAAGGAAATTTAAGCTATAGCAGGTTCCGCAAAAAATAGGGTTCACAAAAATGGTGGGTTCCGCTGCGCTACACCCACCCTACACCTGAATTATTTATCTAAAAAAATAGTTAACGGAACCGTATGAAGTTCATTGGATACTTGCCGGGTAGGACCCAGTTTCCACTCGGAACATTCGGCCTGCCCCTTCAGCAGTTGATCAATTTCCCGAACCAGTCCTTTGATATTGATAATGGGATGACGGGAAAATACTGTCGGCAGTCCGGTGGTAAGATGGCAGGCCAGGCATTTGCCCGGTCGCTGTCTCAGGTGGAATTCAAATTCCAGTCTGTTCTGACTGCATTCCCTGAATTCAAGGCTTATGTCGTAAGCACCTTCTGTCACATCTCCAAAAAGAGCGTCAAAAAAGCGGTCCGTCAGATCTTCGGGGAACAGTTTTTTCAATGTGTCCTGAGTGAATATATTGTTAATAATATCGTAAGTTGTCATGGTGAATCAGCTCCTTGTGCCTGAGTCAGATTAACATAAACTTGAACTTGAACTGGGTGCAATCCCAAAGTGACGCAAATTATGTGACGCCCGAAACTGCCGGCACCGGTATTCCCGCAGCATCAGCAGATCCCGGGACAGGTTCCGGATCCACCGATCCAGACCGGACATCGGCGGCGGTTTCGGATATGCCGGATACCGGCTGTTCCAATATGTCACATAATTCCGGATCGTCACTTTGGGAATGCACCCTTTGAACTTGAACATTCAGTTATGGGCAAGTTCGAGTTTAAGTTTAAGTTTAAGTTCAAGTTCAGGTTCAGGTTCAGGTTCAAGTTTAAGTTCAGGTTCAAGTTCAAGTTTAAGTTCAAGTTCAAGTTCAAGTTCAAGTTCAAGTTTAAGTTTAAGTTCAATACATAAGATTCGGCAGAAAAAGGATGATCTGCGGAAAGATCATCAGAATAATAATGCCGGCGATTATGGCAAACAGGAAGGGAATGATCCCTTTGAAAATGGACTCGAGAGCGACACCGCCGACAGCAGCCCGGGCCACTCCGAAAACCACATACACATTGATGCCCACCGGCGGCGTGATGACCCCCATCTGGGTGACCAGCACGATAATAATCCCGAACCAGATCGGATCATATCCCATATCCATAACCACAGGGTAAAAGACAGGGATGGTTAGCATGACCAGGGCAAGCGCATCCATCACACATCCGCCGATGAAATAGACAAGCACAATGACCGCCATGATCAGATACGAAGGCAGACTCAGTTCGCTGATCCAGTTCGCAAGATTAAAAGGGATGCGGGTGACTGCGAGGAATTTTCCGAAGATCACCGCTCCCGCTATCAGCAGCATGACCATGCAGGATGTTCTGAGGGTCTCCTCCAGTGATTTGACAAACCCCTCCCAGCTCAACCGCCTGCGGATCACAGAGAGGGCAAGGACGCCGAAGGCCCCGACTGCCGCTGCCTCGGTGGGGGTGAAGAGTCCGATGAAGAGCCCGCCCATCACCAAAAAGAAAACGATCAGTGTGTCGATCATACCGGTCAGGGAGCTGAATCTCTCTTTCCAGGTGAATTTCTCGCCGGGAGGTCCCTGGAGCGGGTCAAACCGGCATCGGATATGTATGGCAATGATGAACAGAACAGTTATGAGAAGGGCGGGAAAAATTCCGGCGACAAACAATGCGCCGATGGACTGTTCCGTAAGCACCCCGTAAACAATCAGCACGACGCTGGGCGGCATGATCATTCCCAGGCCTCCGCCCGAGGCCACAGAACCGGCTGACAGCTCATCCGCATATTTGTAACGCCGCATCTCCGGCAGTCCCACTGTGGCCATTGTCGCTGCTGTGGCCGGACTCGATCCGCACACCGCGCCGAAGGCCGCGCACGCGGTCACTGTCGCCATTGCCACTCCGCCCCGCACACCGCCCAGGTATTTGTAAGCCGTGTCATAAAGTTTGCGGCTGATGCCACTGTTAAACGCCAGTTGTCCCATGAGAATAAAGAGCGGTATGGTGGTCAGTCCGTAGGATGAGAACGCTTCGTAAATATTTCTGGAGAGAAGGTTAAGCCCCCCTTTGCCGGAAATCATTATGGAAAAGCCCGCATAGCCGACTAAGGCCATCACATAGGCCACAGGCATCCGGGTCATAAAGATCGCCAGCATTACAATGATGCCGGTAATACCGATCAGCGTGGGATTCATTTGTCTCCTTTTATTTTTGCAATGTTTTGAATGATATCCTGGAGAATAAGCAGAAAAAATATCAGAAAACAGAAAGCAACGATGTATATAATGGTATATTCGGGGAATTCCAGGTTCATGGAGACTTCACCCGATGCCTGTATGGTATGGGCATAAACCGCCATCCGCCAAGTTATGATGCCGAAGAGAACGAGGCTTAAAATGCCGGTGCATACTTCGATAACGGCCTGCGTCTTTTCCGAAAACGTCCGAACAAGGATCTCCACGCCGATATGACCCTTCATCTGATGCGTGTAAGGGAGCGACATGGCCACCGTCAGGGTGGCCAGAAATCCGACAATCTCCACAGAACCGAAAATCGGATGGCCCAGAAAGCGGCCCACAACATCGAAACAGGTCAGAAAGGTCATTCCCATCAGACAGACAGCGCCGAGTGTTTTCAGCTTATTGGAAATCCAAGTCGGATTCAGAGCCAGCATTTTATATTTTTTCCCGCAGGCTTCACATCTCAGCGATATTGAAACCGGATGCAGCGCCAGGAGTTTATAGTCTTTTCCACAGGTCTCACATTTGAGAGGAATTGAAGAATTTGGCATACGATCCTCCGTCAGTTGTCGGTTGCCGGTTGCCGGTTGCCGGTTGCCGGTTGCCGGTTGCCAGTTATCAGTTATCAGTCAACATCATGTCATTCCGGGCAACATTGAAAAAAAGGAACTTTTTTTCAATGTTGACCCGGAATCCATTGCATCATAACAGAACAGCCAATTGTCGGTTGCCGGTTGCCGGTTGCCAGTTATCAGTTATCGGTCACACCAAAGCCATGTCAGCGTCATGTCATTCCGGCAACAGCAAAGCCATGTCATTCCGGGCAGCATCAGCGCCATGTCATTCCGGGCAACATTGAAAAAAAGGAACTTTTTTTCAATGTTGACCCGGAATCCATTCAGCTGGTTGTCGGTTGCCAGTTGCCGGTTGCCAGTTATCAGTCAGCACCCAAAGCCATGTCAGCATCAGCGCCATGTCATTCCGGGGCAACCTCAGCGCCATGTCATTCCGGGCAACATTGAAAAAAAGGAACTTTTTTTCAATGTTGACCCGGAATCCATTGCATCATAACAGAATAGCCAATTGTCGGTTGCCAGTTGCCAGTTGCCAGTTACCAGTCAGCACCAAAGCCATGTCAGCTCAGCGTCATGTCATTCCGGCAACAGCAAAGCCATGTCATTCCGGGCAACATTGAAAAAAAGGAACTTTTTTTCAATGTTGACCCGGAATCCATTCAGCCGGTTGTCGGTTGCCAGTTGCCGGTTGCCAGTTATCAGTCAGCACCCAAAGCCATGTCAGCATCAGCGCCATGTCATTCCGGGGCAACCTCAGCGCCTTGTCATTCCGGGCAACATTGAAAAAAAGGAACTTTTTTTCAATGTTGACCCGGAATCCATTCAGCCGGTTGTCGGTTGCCAGTTTCCGGTTGCCAGTTATCAGTCAGCACCCAAAGCCATGTCAGCATCAGCGCCATGTCATTCCGGGGCAATATCATTGTCATGTCATTCCGGCAACATCAGCGCCATGTCATTCCGGGCAACATTGAAAAAAAGGAACTTTTTTTCAATGTTGACCCGGAATCCATTGCATCATAACAGAACAGCCAGTTGTCGGTTGCCAGTTGCCGGTTGCCAGTTATCAGTCAGCACCCAAAGCCATGTCAGCATCAACGCCATGTCATTCCGGGGCAGCATCAGCGCCATGTCATTCCGGGCAACATTGAAAAAAAGTTCCTTTTTTTCAATGTTGACCCGGAATCCATTCAGCCGGTTGTCGGTTGCCAGTTTCCGGTTGCCAGTTATCAGTCAGCACCCAAAGCCATGTCAGCATCAACGCCATGTTATTCCGGGGCAACCTCAGCGCCATGTCATTCCGGGCAACACCAAAAAAAGGAACTTTTTTTCAATGTTGACCCGGAATCCATTGCATCATAACAGAACAACCAATTGTCGGTTGCCAGTTGCCAGTTGCCAGTTATCAGTCAACACCAAAGCCATGTCATGTCATTCCGGCAACATCAGCGCCATGTCATTCCGGGCAACATTGAAAAAAAGGAACTTTTTTTCAATGTTGACCCGGAATCCATTCAGCCAGTTGTCGGTTGCCAGTTTCCAAAGCCATGTCAGCATCAACGCCATGTTATTCCGGGGCAACCTCAGCGCCATGTCATTCCGGGCAACATTGAAAAAAAGGAACTTTTTTTCAATGTTGACCGGAATCCAGAACAGCCAATTGTCGGTTGCCAGTTGCCAGTTGCCAGTTATCAGTCAGCACCAAAGCCATGTTCAGCATCAGCGCCATGTCATTCCGGGGCAATATCATTGTCATGTCATTCCGGCAACATCAGCGCCATGTCATTCCGGCAACCTCAGCGCCATGTCATTCCGGGCAACATTGAAAAAAAGGAACTTTTTTTCAATGTTGACCCGGAATCCATTCAGCCGGTTGTCGGTTGCCAGTTGCCGGTTGCCAGTTATCAGTCAGCACCCAAAGCCATGTTCAGCATCAGCGCCGTGTCATTCCGGGCAATATCATTGTCATGTCATTCCGGCAACCTCAGCGCCATGTCATTCCGGGCAACATTGAAAAAAAGGAACTTTTTTTCAATGTTGACCCGGAATCCATTCAGCCGGTTGTCGGTTGCCAGTTTCCGGTTGCCAGTTATCAGTCAGCACGTCAGCACGTCAGCATCAACACCACGTCATTCCGGGCAACACCAAAAAAAGGAACTTTTTTTCAATGTTGACCCGGAATCCATCGCATGGATACCATAACAGATTAGAACCAAATTCTTTGAAAAAATCTGGTTCATTAGCGTTATTGCAGGCTGTTGAGTGTTTTTATGGTGAAATCAACGATTTCACGGCCATTAAACCCCTTTTGGTCCAGTGCTTTTGCATAATTATCAATGATCGGCGCGACAGCCTTTTTCCATCTGGCAGATTCCTCTTTATCAAGACCGATCACCTGATTCCCATGGTCGAGGAAATATCGCATCCCCTCCATATCGCTGGTATCCCAGGCTTCGCCATGTTTTACTGCCCATTCCCTGTTGATCTGTTCAATGGTCTCCCGAACATCCGCGGGCAAAGCATTCCATTTGTCCTTATTCATTACAACAAAAAATGAGCTTGTATAAGCCGACGAAAAGTTGGCGGTACAGTAGTCGGTGACATCTCCCAGTTTCCAGCCTTTGTTGGTCTCCAGCGGATATACCCCTCCGTCAACCACACCCTTCTGGAGCATCTGATAGGCTTCCGGCATCGGTTTGGGAACGGGCGTTCCTCCCAGTGTTCTGACAACCTGTGCACTGGTTCCGTGAGCCCTGAATTTGAGGCCCTTCATGTCTTCCAGTTTTCTCACGGCTTTCCCTTTGGTGTGAACAAGGCCCGGGCCGTGAGCATGGAGATACATCACTTTGACATTGTCAAGTTCTTTGGGTCTGAATTTTTCATAAACTTTGTTAATAACCGCTGTAGCCGTTTTTCCGCTGGTATAGCCTAATGGAAGATCAACAACGGATATCACCGGAAAGCGGCCCCGGGTGTAAGCAAAAACCGAAAAGCCGATATCGGAAATCCCCTCCAGAACGCCGTCATAACATTGTTTGGCTTTTGTCAGTGTCTGGCCTGCATAATATTCCACTTTGACCTTTCCGTCCGTCCGTTTCCGAACTTCTTCAGACCAGGCGTCAGCAAGTTGGCTCTGAATATGGGTGGGTGGAAAAAAACAACTGTATGTAAGCTTTATTGCTTCAGCCCGAACATCGGAAGACTCCATTATGACAAATGCAGCCCCCGCGAATGCAACTAGGAAATACAGGAAAAGTTTCGTTTTCATTAGAAAAAATCCTCATTTGTTTTGTAATCAGTTAAAAAATAATAAATTTTAGCATTCTTATATAAAATTACAAGCTTTCCACCTCCTTCCAAAGTTTTCAAAAATACACCTATATAATATCCAAGTCAAGAAATAATTACAGAATTCCAATTTCTGATTGCAGATTTTTGATTTTCAGTTTGCTGAAAAAAAGCGAGTTTTATTCATCAGATCAGACTTGTGAAATTATTTTTCTGAAAATATGTATATTTATTCAAAGAACTGGAAAGCATTTTTCCAATCCGTTCACGGAACAACATAAAAGTGTAAACTGAGAGGTGAAAGATGCCTTTTTGACAAATTAAGTACCTGGCCATAAAGTTCTTCGGCATTTTATATCCCACACAAAGGCACAAAGGGCACAAAGCACAAAAAAAAATTTATGGCCGGGTACTTAAGCACCTGCCATAAACTTTCCGAGCTTTTATATCCCACACAAATGCTTAGAGGCAAAGAAAGGCACAAAAGTGAACAAGAAAATTTATGGCCAGGTACTTAACCCCGCAAATAATGAATTGCTGTGACCTCAACATCCGCTCGGCCCGACATGCTGGCAATCTGATATGTCGGGTTTTATTTCCCTTTGGCGGACAAACATTTTCTTAAAAGCTATAAGTTATAAGTTTGGTCTTGACAGATGTTTTGTTTTCAAGGTAAAAAATAATCATTTTTTAATATCGGGGTTTGAAAAACAATTTGGGATTTTTGCACCGTTCAAGTGTTGGCCGGAGTGCAAAGATATTTGCAAAGCAAGCTTTGCACTCCGGAGAATAATGAAAATTTGCAAAGCAAGCTTTGCACTCCGGAGAATAATGAAAATTTGCAAAGCAAGCTTTGCACTCCGGAGAATAATAATGAAAAACAGGAGAAGATGAAATATGTTTAATACCATCGGAAAAGCGGTCAGAATGGAAAGAATTAAAAACAGAAACACCGGTAAAACGGTGGTTGTTCCTATGGATCACGGGGTGAGCGTGGGGCCGATTGAAGGTCTTATCGATATGTCACGGGCTGTCGATCTTGTTGCCGAAGGGGGCGCGAATGCGGTCTTGGGGCATGTCGGTCTTCCGAGATACGGGCACAGGCGACATGGAAAAGACGTCGGGCTGATTCTGCATCTTTCCGCGTCCACCACCCTTTCCCCCAAACCGAATAAGAAAGTTCTGATCAATACCGTTGAAAACGCTCTGAGAATGGGCGCTGACGGGGTTTCGATACATATCAACATCGGCGATGACAATGAAGCGGAAATGCTGGCGGATTTCGGGAGAGTTGCTGTTGAGTGCAGTTACTGGGGAATGCCCCTGCTTGCGATGATGTATCCGCGGGGTCAGAAGATCAAAGATGAGAAGGATGTGGAGGCTGTCAAGCTTGCGGCAAGGGTCGGAGCGGAACTGGGCGCGGATTATGTGAAAACGAATTACACCGGCGATCCCGATTCTTTTGCAAAGGTGGTTGAGGGATGTCCCGCGCCCATTCTGATTGCGGGCGGAAGCAAACTAAACGAGGAGGAGATGTTCAGGACCATCGAAGGTGCCATGCAGGCAGGAGCGCAGGGGTTGTCCATCGGAAGAAACGTATTCCAGCATAAGAATCCGACGCTGTTTGTCAAAGCGGCCTGTTCCATCGTGCATGAAAATAAGACCGCGGAAGAGGCGCTGGAGATATTGAGGGAAAATAACGCGTAACTCCGGAGTAAATCCGGAGTGCCAAAATGAGCCGCTATGCGAAATTTTGGCAACATTTGGCAACTGGGGCATGGGGCATGGGCATGGGGCACCGAGCGATTGATACAGGTTTTTCCCGCTTCCGCCGGATTGATAAATCCAGCAGGGTACGACTCGGCTTCTCTCGCTTTTGCCGTCTGTCGGAGATGGCTTGGATTTGGCAATCCAAGCCGAGCCGGCTGGGCCACCGGGCTGACGGGCATCTGGCGGAGATGGCCTGAATTTGGCAATCCAAGCCGAGCGGCCGGGGTGACGAGCGGCCGGGTGCCGAGCGTCTGTCGGAGATGGCTTGGATTTGGCAATCCAAGCCGAGCCGGCTGGGCCACCGGGCTGACGGGCATCTGGCGGAGATGGCTTGGATTTGGCAATCCAAGCCGAGCGTCTGAGTGCCGAGCGATTGAGGTGCCGGGTGGCTGGGGCACCGGGCTGACGGGCATCTGGCGGACATGGCTTGGATTTGGCAATCCAAGCCGAGCGGACGGGGTGACGAGCGGACGGATGCCGAGTGTCTATCGGAGATGGCTTGGATTTGGCAATCCAAGCCGAGCGGCTGGTGCCGGACGGCTGGGCCACCGGGCTGACAGGCATCTGGCGGACATGGCCTGGATTTGGCAATCCAAGCCGAGCGGCCGGGGTGACGAGCGTCTGTCGGAGATGGCTTCGATTTGGCAATCCAAGCCAAGCGTCCGGGTGCCGAGCGTCTGTCGGAGATGGCTTCGATTTGGCAATCCAAGCCAAGCAGGAGCATCTGGTGCCGGCGTCTGTCGGAGATGGCCCGGATTTAGCAATCCGAGCGACTGGGCACCGGGCATCTGGCTTGGATTTAGCTGATTGTAACACCTTTTGGGGAGAGTTGACAACATATCTTTGTCTGCTCAGGCCTGCCTTACAAAGATATGTAAACCGGGCATTCTAAAATAGGATATTATGCGTATCGCCTACTGACTATTTTCTCTCAATATGGATATACTTAAAATGACACCCCATTAAAACAATAAGCAGTCACTTGACAGTCAAATGAAAATGATTATTGCTATGTTAAACAAAGAAAAAAGGAAAAACACATATAGCAGCTTCTTCACCGTTTTCTGAGTTAGCGCGTTAACATGGAACAGAATTAATTCCTTCGCATGTTCTGTGCGCGTGCTAATGCGCTCTCCGAAACGTCTGTCATTAAAGCCTCTGTGTTGCAAAAACTCAGTGAGGAATAAAAAATGCAAGAAGTAATACCCACAAATACAGATTTTTACGGAACATGTGAAGTTAAAACACCCTGCAAATGCGTAGCTATGAAGGGAGGGCATGTAACCGCCGTATGGAATACCCAGGATTGTACTAATATAAATGTCTGCAAACCCTGCATGGATGAAAAGATTCATAACGGAGAATGGATATTGGAACGCGAAAAGGTCAGAGGTATGAAACAGGGCTTCGCCGATATTGCTGTCTATTCTGAGGAGGATGATTTTGATACCCCCCGGCTCATTGTTGAAATCACAAAGATACCGGATGCTCCATCTGAGGAGGCAAACGAGATATATTCCCAGGCAGTAAAAGATCCTGTTATCTCCGAGGTTCCCTATTTTTTGTTGGCAACTCCGGATATTTTCTATCTCTGGTGTCAGAAGAACACGCACAAAGATCAGGCTTCCGAGATCAAAACCGACCAGTTTCTGAATCCGTATCTGAAAGCACATTCTCTGAACAGAGCGAATATCGCTATTTCAGAAGATTCTGAATTCCAAGAAAAGTTTAAGGACATAGTCAGAAAATGGCTGACGGACATTATCACAACCCAAAACGAACTACCCGATTTTCCGGATAAGTCCGGACTCTGTGAAGCAATAGCTGACGGTTTTGTCAAAACAGATGTTTTCATCCCTCTTGAATCCTACGCGGTCGAGCAAGGTGAGGATGCCAGAAGTGAAGGCCAGCCTCTGTCTGCGAACCCTTATGATCCTGTCACTCAGTGGAATCAGTATAGAAGCTGGATTGAGGGATGGGAGACTGACAATTGGATATTGGAATCACTTCTGGCTCAGAAAAAACAGAAGCTGGAAGCGGAATATCCGCAATGGGACAAAGAAAGAAATGAGTGGATCGGAAGGGTGAATAATCTGTTCACACTCATTCATAGCTGGTTAGAACCCTTGGTACATAATGATTATCTTAAAATCTCATATAATGATATTTCAATATCAGAGCAGTCACTCGGCCGATATTCTGTTCAAAAGATGATAATAACATTCTTCAACAATGAAAAAATCGAGCTGACTCCCATAGGTTTTCATATAATCGGTGCCAGAGGAAGGGTTGACATGGAAATAGGGATGAGAACGGTAGGGATTATCGGAATATATGATGATTCAGGCTGGATGTTTTCAGAACGGGAAAACAGACGGGGAAAGCCTAAAACATGGAGATTTGATAAACATAATTTTGAATCGCTTCTTACCGAATTTGCAGAGGCGTTCTGATGAAATTTTCCTCTTATGATGAAATTGTTGAAAATTATATGTTCCTGAAAACTTTGGTTGAAGAATCAGATGAAAGTCATTTTCCGTATATGAGCAGAGAGGAGATTAAATCAGAAAAGAGAACTATAATCAAAGAATTGCAGGCTGACGCCTCATCATTTAAGCTTTTGACAAGATTCGAGGCTGACATAAGAACAGATTATAACGAGACAATAAAAAAGAAGGATAGTCTGTCTGAAAAGTATAACGCACGCTGCTTGAAATTTAGAGAAAAACATAAAGAATACAACAAATCCCGGGAAGAAGTTTGTCGAAAACTCTCATTTAATGATATATTGAAAGAACTGAAATCCTGGTTTAAAGAAAACAACAATCTGCTTCATCAGGAATGTTCAAATATCAAGGGGGCTTGGCATTTCAGAGATTGGTATGCACATGGCAGATACTTTAAACACGAATTCCCGATACCGGAACCGGGAGATCTTGAAATCTCATGCAAAGACATAGTGAGTGAGGTTATTAACAGATACTGAGATATACATTGACCGGGTTTTAACGGGCCAGACAAAACGCCTTGCTGAGAATCTCCACATTCTTCTCCATTAATGTGGAGAAAATATCGGTACTTTTCTTAAAGCTCTCGATAAAGAGATGATTCGCAAGCTTCTGGATATCCGTATTGGACAACATGCTCCTGTAATATTCGGGACAATCTGAGTGAAGAAAGAGAAGGTATGCCCATCTCTTCGGAAGCTCTTCCATAAAGATATCCCCGACGAGCCGTATCATATACACGTCCATGTCAAATTTCGGATCAAGATCGTGAAGCAGGCCTTCGAGGGTGAAAAACGCTTTTCTGAAAAGAAGAAGTTCTCTGGGGAACGATATCCCTCTGAGCATACTCTGATCGATGAGAAAGAAGGTTTTCTTTACAAGCGGATAACTTGCATATTCGCAACTGACAACAATATCATGGATAATCTTCTCCAGGTTCTTCAAAAAGAGCGGTTCTTCTTTCAGATTCTCTTTGGAGAGTTTCCCGACCGCTTCGCAGATCAGTCTCTTATCCCGGGTGATAACGCCGATCATCAGTCTGAGCATCTTTATTCTCTGGAGTTTTGACAAATATCCTGCCTGGCTCCAGTCCAAAAGGGTCACTTTCATATCAACGTCATTCTTCCCTTCAAACGCAAAAATATTCCCCGCGTGAGGGTCGCCGTGAAAAAGAGTCTGTTCTTCCCCGGAAAACAGGGGATGGCCGATAACCGCCTTAAACAGCAGTTGCGCGCACATTTCCCTGTCATCCGAACCGATGGGAACATCGGTAATCTTACCGCCGTTCATAAATTCCATGGCGGTGAGATTTTCGGTGGAAAAAGGGAGCACCCGGGGAATTCGGGCCAGTTCCTCTCCGCTGTAAAAACGGAAAGCCTTTCTCAGATTGGCCTGCTCGCCCGGAAGATCGGTCTCTTCCTGCAAAGCTTCTTTTATATCCCTGAAAGTCTCAATGAATCTGAAGTCTTTAAGGGGATAGCGTTCTCTGTTTTTCTCGAAGAAAATCGCCGTTTCATCCAACAGGCTCAGTTCTTCATCAAGATACTCCTTTATCCCGGGCCGGAGTATTTTGAAAACGCCCTTTGCCCGCTCGCCTGTATCCGGTTTTAACCAGGTAAATGCGACCACTGCCCCGACGCTGGCTTCCGCCAGTATTCTGTCGTCTGTCCTGATGGAAAACGCCTTTACAAACCCGCCGATCTCCTCCCGGATATTTTTTTGGACAGCGGCAATATCGCTTCCGTCAAGGTCGTTCTCCAGACGAATCAGCCATTTTCTGAAGGATGGCGCCACATTCCGGTTCCGGGCGATGATCTGTCCCAGTTTGTGGAGCGTGGGAATCTGCCCGGCAAGCCTGATGAGCCTTTCTTCCACGGAGACATTCTCCTCCATCATAAGCTGATCAGCAACCAGTTCTGCCAGCCGGGCCGGAGAGAAGTTCGATAGGAGAAACAGGATGCCGTCATGGGCAATCTGCCGGTATTCGCCGTAAATGTCGGGTATGACATCAGCGGGCTTTGTGATGCGGATAATTTCTTCGGCGGCCTGCTCTCTGAATTTTTCCATGCCTGCTTTTTCGGCAGCGGATCGGATAAAAGAGACCAGTTCATGACGGCTCATGGAAGCGGCCAGTTTTTTCAAGTATGCTTTCTGATTTTCAAAATTAAGGTTATGTATCATGGCTAAGTGCTAAGTGCTAAGGGTTAAGGGTTAAGGGGTTAAGGGTTAAGGGTTAAGGGTTAAGGTCGTATGTAGCGGAGCATTGCCCTTTGAGTCTTTCATGAATCCGGTATCTTCCGCTAAAAAAACGTATTATCATCACCACCCTGTGGGAACCCGAAACCAACTACCGTCACATCATCCCGCACCTCATTTTCGCCTTTGTATTCGTGGAAAGCGTGAACAAGTATCTCCCGCTGTTCCTCAAAAGGCAAGTGTGCGTTCTCTTTCAACAGATTTCTGAATCGTCTGCATCCGAGCCGGCGGTTCTTTTCCCCGCCTAACTGATCCACAAAACCGTCGCTATACATATAAAATGACATACCTTTTTCAATACGGACCGTGTGATTGGTGAAATTAAAGTCCAGGTCGGAGCGTTTATACCCGATGCTCTGTTTATCCCCTTTACTCAGGCAATCTTCAATACTCAATCTTCAATACTCAATATTTTCATCCAGAGCCATCCGATTCCGCATCCTGCAAAATAATACGGAAAATCGAGCCAGGTGAAAGTGGAGCCTAAAATGGTTGCTCCGATAAAATAGCTTCTCAGGAATTCCAGAAACGGCGGATGCCACAGTTGCAGGAATTCCAGGCAGCAGGTGACGATCAGAACAGATATCGCTATGATTCCGGGCTTATCCTCGAAGATCAGAAAAGCCAGAAGACACCAGAATATCTCATAAAAGAGTCCGCCAAGGGAATTGTTTACCCAGTGCGCCGCGGGGCCTGCATAGAACTTGCTATAAAAACCGACCGGAACGATGAATAGTAATGAAATGAATGTCCAAATGCGTCTTTTAGTCACAGAAAATTATTATCCTTGATGATGCCATAGCGAAGGTTTCCCCATAGCAATTATGGTTCAAATAAGTTGCCCTTTTTTCCGGCGCTCCCGTCATCTGTTGTGGCGCATGTCCGTTTCACAACAGCAAGCGTCACATCATCCGGCTTTCTTCAAGGTTCCGGCGCGGTGATTATGTCTCTATGCACTTCGGACGCGGAACAGTCCCCGGATTTCTCAATTATCCTTATTCGTCGCTCGTCACCGAACAGGCTGTTTCCCTTATCCGGAATGTGCTGCAAGACGATTTCCCTTTTCTCATGTCGGCAGCAGCACAGTGAATGCGGTTTTTCCCGGCTGACTTTCCACATCAACTGTGCCCTGATGTCTGTCAATGATTTTCTGAACAATGTTCAGAAATGTTTCTATCAAAGGTTTAATGTAAAACGCCTTCACAGGCATCTGATTCAATCCTTTTTCTAAACGTCTCCACATCCGCGGAGGACACTTTTTCCGGAGCATTTTCCATGATTTCAACCTGGGTAACTTCAGGGAGGCTGTAAAAATCGATTAAGCTGACAATTTTTTCAAAGAGATTCTTACAGTCAGCGGATATATGACTTTTAATAAAAGCTGTAATACCATCCCTGTTCTCATTGTGTGTCCCTATGTTTTCCAAGACAGGATTCCTCATTATGGCAGACACATTAACAAACACATCCTTGTCATCCTCCTGATTCAGCGTGTTAATGAAGGCGTTGATCGCCTCTGAAGACTCCTTCACTATCTTCTTAAACGAATGACTCGATATGATGGAATTGACAATTAAAATGTCTGTTTTCTCTTTTTTGTTTAAAATCGTTTTCAAAAAAAAGTGCAGGCCCGGTTTTGTCTGAATATCATTTCCAAAAAAGCCGACCACGGCATTTGAAAGCTGATAGACTGCCAGCCCGGATATATCATTAAAACCGGCTTTTGAATCGATTAAAATCACATCCGGATTAAATTCCTCATTTATATCGCTGATTAATGATTCAAACTGCTTTCTCGCCCCCGAGGCTCCGTGTATGTCAATTCTTGCCAGTCCCTCCAGATAATCATTTCTGTCATCTTCATCATAAAGACTCCCTGCTGACATCATATAAATACTGCCATCTCCACAATATTCCCTGCTGACCTCTATGGCATACTTCTGCCTTAAATCAGGTGTTTCTCCGGTTGTCTGCTTATCCAAAATAAATTCGACAATTCCGGGTTTGGAGAGTGACAGCGTATCAAGGTTATAAAAATTGGCAATTCCGGGGGCTTCAAAATCGCAGTCCATTATAACAACTTTCTTCTTATGGTGAATTGCATAATAGGAGGCAAAGAGAGCCAATGCCGTGGTTCTGCCGACACCGCCTTTGTAGCTGTAAAAAGTTATTATCGGAGAATCAGAGGAACTGGTGTCTCTGTCATATTCAATCACATTGAAAAGCTGTCGTCTGATTCTTAAATCTGTTTTGACATTTGAACTGAAAACACTCCTGTAAAAACTGTCTTCCTCAATATCGGTATCACGAACATACTCTGTTTCAATCTCTGCTTTTGTATAGTTTTCCAATGCTTCCAACTCTCCGCTGAAACTGTCCTTTACTCTTACATAGACGCCTATCTCCATATTTAATCTTAAAATAATTCTGTAGTCTTTGATAACATTTTTATCAGTCAAATCTTCCAGTATTTTTTCGATATCCCTGACTGCTTCAAGAACGATTAACATTTTTATCCTCCTACTGCCCTTTTGATGATGGTATGAGCTTCTTCTACTTTTTCAATAAATTCAGTGATCCGTTTTTTATTAACCACCTTCCCTTTGTAAGTATATCTTATTTCAGGCCCCCACTCTTGATAAAGTTTCGTAATGTCACCTTTCTGATCTTTAAGAATAGACGCATCTTCAAAGACATCTCTGCCTTTTATTCTGAAAAGGTGTTCCTGTACAAGACTTCTGAAATTGTGATGTTTCATATCATCTTCATAGCTCATGCCGTGTTCATGTTTGTTTAATTCTTTTATATCTCTGTGCGTTCTATAGCCCAATGAAGAATAAATTGCGTATTTCACAATGCATTCTGTCACATATCCGCCCAGATAATAAACATTGATGAGAACATCTCTTTCAGATGGCTTGTTTTTTTTTAAAGTTTCTAAATTGTGCAGCATAAACTTACAAGTGTTCAGATGTCTTTTCGCTGCATTTCTGAATTCTTTATAAAGCAAAGTGTTTATGCCTTTTCTGATTTCGGAGACCCTCGAGCGGAACCTCATATCTGCGTTCCGATTGTTAAAACCGAGATATCTCCGTCTCCCGAAGAAGCAGGGAATAAATTAGATATTATCCTCAATTTCATCAAGAATTTTTATCAAAATCTCGTACACTTCTTCTGTATTCAAGTTGGAATCGCAACCGACATCCTCCCTTTTTCCATGGGAAAGCCAGTTTCTGTGAGCTATAATTTTGTCCAGCTCTTCAGATGATTCCGGCGATATCTGATTCTCCAATATCCTTCTCGCTCCTGACAGATTACGGATATCGTCTTTACCTTTGACAAAAGCAGTTGCAGAATGATACAAAGGTGCAGGTCTGTCTCTTCTTGACCGTCTTTTATCGTATTCATCCCTCACAATATTTTTTATCTCGCCATAAGTGTTATCAATCCGTTCAAACACCATTCGCTCAAAGATCGCAATGATGTTCAGCGTATAGTGTTCCGCAATCTTCTGCTTCAATATGTCAAAATACTCATCAATGAAATCTCGCTTGTCCCTGCTTCGCAACGTCCTCTCAGTTTTGGAGGAGTCAGGAAATATCCTTCTGGCGAAAGACATATCGCCGCGCATAACCTTTTCTTTGGCACCATCGCAGATTACTTTTGAAGCCCCATACAGTTGGAACAGTTCTTCCAATGTTTCTTTTACAGACATCGCATATCCTCACTCAGACCTTCGCCAGTCTCTCCAGCCATTCCTCCAATATCTTCTCAAATATCTTCCTGTCAAACAGAATCTGCTCCCGCTGCCTTCTGCCCTTCCAAACTTCCCAGTGAAATCCCCCAGTCTCCTCCTCTCTGACAAGCAGAAGGGATATCTTCTTGTCTTTGTGGCCTCGGAGATACAGCTCTATCTTCCCAAAAGCCCCGATCACGTTTGTCCCGATGGGTTCGAGAACAGCCGAGACTCCCCCCCCGAAGTTCAGCACCATTATCCGGGTGTACATAAAGATATCCTCAGATTCGGCATATTGCAGTTCCCTGTATTCGACTGTCACATAGCCCTGTTCCACATATTCGCCGAACCAGTCATCCGTAATGGCTTTGTACAGTGCTTTTACCTCCCGAATCCATGTCTCCCTAACCGTTTCCAACTGGTCGGCACGATACTGGTTTATTTCGGACAGCTTGACCAATTTTTCCCTGAATCCCATTGCTCACCTCTGTAACTATAAAAAGATTGTCCGGATTACCAAACTTTCAGTTTGGCAGAGTCCCCATCTTTTACACATATTTATCGCCAATTTCTGTAGATACAGAACCGGAATGCTGTCGCGGTAAAAGGTGGGAGACACCTTGTCTTATGTTTGTTTTCTATATTACTCCCATAATCATGTCAAGGTTAAAGGTTAAAATGAATGCTTCCTGCCTCATTGAGACTGACTTCCATATTTCCTGCGGTTTGATCACAAATACTTTTTTTATCCGATTAATTTAGGTTGCAAACTGTCTGAAAAGCTGTTAAAGCATTTTTTAATTAAGATGTTTGGGAGGGCATCCTTCATAGAAGGTGAAATGTGGTTTCCGACTTAAAAAACGGCTTTGCAGATCGTTTGGAACGATTTACAAAATCGTTCTACATAAAGGATGCCTTTAAAATTATGGTGGGTTTCGCTTCGCTACACCCACCCTACATTTTCAGGAAAATAATAAACCAATGGACTTGAATACAAAATCAACGGTTTTAGACCAGATTTACAAAATTTATGACGACTTTGCCGGTCCTCTGAATGTGGCGTGCAAACGATACTGCTCGGAATGCTGCACCCGCAATGTGACGCTGACGACCCTTGAGGGCTACAAGATTGCCGAATATCTGATCTCACACAAGAGGTCCGATTTATACCGGAAGCTTGAAACCGAATCGGATAAAAAGCGGTTTCAGCCCCGGATTACTACAAACGCGCTTGCGGCACTTTGCATGAGGGGAGGGGAGCCTCCAGAAGAGGAGAATGATCCCTCTTATGGCAGTTGTCCCTTTCTGACGGATAACAACTGTCCGATCTATCCGGTGAGGCCCTTCGGGTGCAGATGCTTTGTCTCAAAACAGGATTGCAGAGAAACAGGGTACGCAGATGTGGAGCCGTTTATTATTGCTGTAAATAACCTGTTTTTACAGTTTATTGAACATATCGACGCTCACGGGTATTCCGGAAATCTGACGGACATTCTGCTTTTTCTGGAATCGGATGATAACCGCCAGTCTTACAGGAACAGGGCATTGAAGAATCCACCCATCCATCTTGTATCCAATCATTCCATAAGCGTTGTCCTTGTCTCCCCTGAGCACAGGGAGAAAGCAGAACCGATCCTGAAATCGCTTCAAAACATAAAAATACCGGCAAACCAAGTAAACGAGCAGTCTTGAATTGTCAGGCGATTAAGGCGCAGGGTCGCGCTTGGTCCTTACTTCAATTTTGCTATGCAACCGGACAAAAACCCGGCAATTTCCTCAGGCGAAAAGATATGTGTTGCCGCATCAAGCTTTATCGCTTCTCCCGGCATACCGTGAACAACAGAGCTTTCTTTGTTCTGAGCGATGGTAAGCGCGCCCTTTTCCCTCATCATTTTCAGCTCGGGAGCGCCGTCTTTTCCCATGCCAGTAAGCAGTATGCCCGCAGCCGTTTCTCCGTAAGCCTCCGCAACAGATTGAAAAAAATGGGAAACAGAAGGACGAAGGCCATTTATGGGAGAGCCTTTGCTGAGAACAATCTCTCCCTTTCCTGTGATTCCCATGTGATAGCCATCCGGGGCAAAATAGGCGCGGCCTGCTGTCACATGATCCCCGTGTCTGGGGATTTGAACCGGAAGAGCGATTTCTCTGCCCAGCCACTCCGTCATTCCCTGAATGAAACCCGGGGCAATATGCTGCACGAGCAATATCGGTGCCGGAAAATCCTCTGTCAGACGCGAGAGAATGGTCCGAATAACAGGCGGTCCGCCTGTGGACGCGCCGATTGCCACCATTTTTATTTTGCCGGTTCGGTGCCTGCTCACCGCCGCTCTTTTGCGAACAGAGTCAGGGGCCGGCCGGCCCCCGGACCCGACTTTGATCTTTGGCGGTATGTCAGGAATGGCTTTTGTTTCCCGAACCATCCGTTTGTTCGCAGACACATGACGTGTTACGACCTTGACCTCGGACATCAGTTTAACGATCTGAATGACTTTGGAAGCCATGCGCTTCGATTCCGGATGTCCCGGCCCTTTCGGCTTTTCCAGTACCGCTACAGCCCCCGCTTTGATGGCCCGGAATGTGTTTGTCACCTGTTCGGGAACCACCGTGCTGCTGATGACGACAATCGGCACAGGATGCGTCTCCATAATCTTCCGTGTGGCTTCATAGCCGTTCATCCGTGGCATCTGGATATCCATGGTGACAACGTCAGGACACAGCTTCTGCACCAGACTGACGGCCTCGTCTCCGTCTCTGGCCGTTCCTGCCACTTCAAGTTCTGCGTCCGTACTAATAATATGCCGGAGGTATTCCCGAACCGTCGGCGAATCATCCACAATAAGGACTTTTATCATCACTCCTCACTCCTCAATTCTCAATTTCCACTCCTCACTCCTCACTTCTCATTTCTCACTTCCCAATCCTCACCCTCACCCCTCACTTCTCACTCCAATAACACTGCAAAGCTCCTGTTTCTTCCTTCGTTTTTAGCCCGATACAGGCACTGGTCAGCCGCTTCTATGAGGGCTTCCATGGTGCACTCCTTCTTTTTCTCCTCACAAGAAGATAGGCATGATGCCACACCGAAGCTGGCTGTTATCTTTATCTCTGCTGTTCCGGTCGGAATCGGCGTTTCGGAAACTGAAACGCGATATCTTTCGGCTGCCTTGTGTGCGTTATCCAAGTCTGTTTCAGGCAGGACAATAAGAAATTCCTCACCGCCATACCTTACCATCCAGTCAGACTCCCGAACGAGACCTCTGATGCAGCGGGCGAATTCCTCCAGCACCCGGTCTCCGGCCTGATGTCCGTAGGTGTCATTGACTTTTTTGAAATGATCGATATCACAGATAATAATGGATAACGGGTGGTCATGCCTGAAAGCGCGTTTGATCTCCGCTGGCAGATGGTCGTTCAGATATCTCCGATTATATGCCTTGGTCAGCGGGTCGGTGACAGACATCCGGGCGATCTCCTCATTACGTTTCCGCAGGGAATATTCAAGCTCTATAATCCGCCTGGCGGTATTCAGCCGGGCGGCCAACTCTGCTTTATCGACCGGCTTGATGAGGTAATCATCCGCGCCGGCTTCCAATCCGGCGATGATATCGTTTCTTGAGTCTTTGGTGGTCAAAAGGATAATATAGACATACCCCGGAAATTCCCGACTTCTTACGGCTTGGCAAAATTCAAAGCCGTCCATTTCAGGCATAATCCAATCCGTTATGACAATGGGAAAAAAATCTTCATGAAGCAGGTTCAATCCTTCCACGCCATTGCGGGCCAGGGCAATCTGATATCCCTGTTCTTCAAGAATGATTTGCAATCTCAACGCTTGGGTATAACTGTCTTCCACAATCAGAATATTGATATTTTTATTAGTCATTTCGTGGTCCGTGGTCCGTGGTTCGTGGTTCGTGGTCCGTGGTCCGTGGTCCGTGGGTCCGTGGTCCGTGGTCCGTGGGTCGTGGTCCGTGGTCCGTGGGTCCGTGGTCCGTGGGTCCGTGGGTCAGTTGTCAGCACAGCAGACTACGGACCACCGACAACGGACCACCCACGGACCACCCACAACTGACCACCCACAACTGACCACGGACCACCCACAACGGACCACCGACAACTGACCATCGACAATTCAAATGAGTCTGCTGATAACCTCCAAAAGGTTGCTCTGGTCAAAACTGCCTTTCACAATATAAGCATTTGCACCCACATCAATACCGCGTTCCCGATCTTCCCGGGAATCAAGACTTGTGACCAGCACCACAGGGGTTTCCGCAAGTTTTGAATTACCGCGTATCTTTGCTGTCAGTTCAAAGCCGTTCATTCTTGGCATCTCCACATCCGACACCACCACATCAAATGGTTCGGTTTTGATCATTGTATAAGCATCCCGGCCGTCAACAGCCGTTTTAACAGAATATCCGGCAGTTTCCAGAATATTTTTTATCAGCATTCTGGAGGTGATGGAATCCTCTGCAATTAAAACAGATTGCTTCTTCTTTATCTCATCTTTCCCGGCCCCGGTCTTCTCGATTTCAGCAGGAACCGGTTTGAAATCGGCTCTCAACGGCGATTTCAGCAGATCATAAACATTCAGAACAGGAACCACCTTTCCTGAGCCTAAGATCGTAGCCCCTGCGATGTTGGGCACTCTGCTGAGTTGCTTTCCGAGACTTTTCAGGAACACCTCCTGTTCGCAGATAATTTCGCTCACCTTGAAAGCAACCCGTTTCTGACCGGTTCCCAAAACCATCACGGTTAAGAAGTGAGGCGCTGAAGGACTGAGGAATTCGGAGACTGATTCCGAATTTCCGAATTCCTCAGTTCCTCCCCCCCGAACCCCTAAAACATTGGCAAGATCGGCCAAAGGAAGCACATCTCCGCCAAAAGGAATGGTCGCCATGTTTTTAACAGTCTGCACCCGGTCCTGACTGATTTTTAATACCCGCTCCACATGGAACACCGGTACAATGAACTGCTTGGCACCGACCCGCACAAGAACCCCTCTGAATGTGGCCAGAGTTACAGGCAGTTGTATCCTGAAGGATGATCCCTGATCAAATTCTGTTTCTATGAATAAAAGCCCGCCAAGGTTTTCAACTTTCTCCTGAACAATGGCGAGTCCGAGTCCCCTGCCTGAGATTTCAGTGATGATACTGCTCGATGAGAACCCGGATCGGAAAATAAGCGATAATGCCTCGTTCTCCTTGAGACGTTCTGCCTCTTTTTCAGATATAATCCCGGATTTTACGGCCTTATCCCTGACCCGGTCGATATCGATCCCCCGGCCGTCATCTGAGAAAAGAATTTCGACTTTGCTGCTCTCAACCTGGGAGATGGCAAGTTTTATCGTGCCGCGACGCTGCTTCTGATGCTTCAGCCGTGTTTCCGGTTCTTCCAGTCCGTGATCAACAGCGTTGCGCAGGAGGTGGATAAGGGGATCTTTCATCTCCTCAAGAATCCGTCTGTCAATTTCGATATCACCCCCTTCAAGAACCAGTTCAGCCTCCTTGCCCTGATTTCGTGCGATATCCCGGAGCATTCTCGGAAATATTCCGAAAAGAGTGGAAAACGGAAGCATCATCACTTTTTTCATGTCATTCAGAAGATCATCCGCCATTCTGGAAAGAATGCGCTGATCCTGCTCCGCCGATTTTGTCAGTTCTCTTATCTCACATCCCAAAGAATGGATGTGCTCCTGATTCCAATCGAGAAATGCCATTAATCCGGCCAGTGATGATCCGAAATCGGATAACTGATGGCAAACAGCACTCCCATCTGTGAGAGATTTACGGGCATCATCCGCCTGCTCTGTTTTCTGAACGGAGAGCCGATTGCGTAGCAACCGGTATTCCGGCTCCACCCGGGACCACTTTTTTTTCCACTGATCATAAAAAGCCATCACATCGCGAAGGTTCAGCACTCGCTGGCTTAATATCAGTTTCAGAGAAGCAAGTTCTTCCGCCTCCAACAGAACCGCATCCAATTTTGAAGTGGAGATTCTTATGGTCTCCGAGATCAGGGGTTTCCGGTTTCCGGTTTCCGGTTTCCGGTTTCCGGTTTCCGGTTTCCGGTTTCCGGTTTCCGGTTTCCGGTTTCCGGTTTCCGGTTTCCGGTTTCCGGTTTCCAATTCCCGATTCTTGGTTTCCAATTCCCGATTCTTGGTTTCCAATTCCCGATTCTTGGTTTCCGATTCCCGATTCTCGGTTTCCGATTCCCGATTCTCGGTCTCCGATTCCCGATTCTCGGTCTCCGATTCCCGATTCTCGGTCTCCGATTCCCGATTCTCGGTCTCCGATTCCCGATTCTCGGTCTCCGATTCCCGATTCTCAACGGATTCTTCTTCCAAGTCTTCAAGTCTGCAAACAAGGCTCTCGATCTCTTCCTTATTATGAACGGATTCTTCCGCTAAGAAATTTTCAATGGACCGGACAGAAGAATGCAGTATGTCAAATAATCCGGGTGAAAGCGGAACAGCGTCCTGTTTCAGTTCAGCAAAAACGCTTTCAATGGACTGGCACAAGGTTTCAATCTCTGTCAGGTTGACTGCCCGGGCAGCCCCCTTCAGACTGTGTGCTTCCCGGAAAGCCGTCTCCAGAGCAGCATGTTTATCCCCTGCTGATGATTCCTCAAATTCCAGCAGGCTGGCAGAAAGGCTTGCCAGACGTTCTTCAGCCTCCTGATTAAAAGCTTCCCGGAGCCTTTTAAGCAATTCCTCTTCATTCATATATATCACCTCAGACTGGCCATGATCTTCGTTTCGGCCACCTTCTCTTTCCCTTTCCCATTCCCTTTCCCATTCCCATTCCCATTCTCTTAATCTTGATCTTGATCAAGATCAAGAGAAAGATCAAGATCAAGGCCCCCTCAGACCTAAAAAATTTCAGACTTTGAACATCAAAGCCGCTCTCCTCAGATTCTGTCCCAGTTGCTCAAGGTTCTCTGTCGCCGTTTCCAAGTGTCCGGCGCTGTCCGCATTCTGCACACTGGCACCTTTGATATTTTGCATTGCCTCAACCAACTGATCCATCCCCACCAACTGCTCCTGGCTCGAGGCGGCGATCTGAATAATTGCCTGTACCGACTGCTCGACGCTTTCCGCCAGCATGTCTATGGAATCGCCCGCCTCACCGGACAGAGAAACACCTGCCTCAACCGCCTTGCTTCCCCGCTCTGTCGCCAGTACAGCAGCGCTGATTGCTTTCTGAATATCATTCAATATGGTCTTTACCTGCTTTGTGGCTGCTTTGGACTGATCGGCAAGAGATTTCACCTCCTGAGCCACCACGGCAAACCCCTTCCCATGCTCCCCCGCTTTTGCCGCCTCTATGGACGCATTGACCGAAAGAAGATTCGATTGCTCCGCCAGATCGTTCACCGCACTGATAATATCCATTATACTCTGGGCCTGTTCACTCAGTTTCACAACACTCTCAGCAACATATTCCATTTCCATTTTTATCCGACTCATGCCGGAGACAGTGTTCTCCGTTGCCTTCTTACCCTTCTCAGAGGTATGGGCCGCATGCTCCGAAATATTGGAAACATATATGGCCTTTTCATTGGAAATATAAGCGGTCTGCCTGACTTCCTCCACTGTGACGCTGATCTCAGTGACCGAAGCTGAGGTCTGCGAGGAACTGCCTGCCAACTGGCTGGCTATGCTCGAAATCTGTGTGATGGAAGAAGCAATCGTAGATGCCCCCTCCATTATCTGCTGAATCTGATCACGAAGCGTATTCAGCATAAAAAGGAAAGCTCTGGCCAGCATTCCGATTTCATCGGACCGTTTGTCGGATGCTGTGCTGACAGTCATGTCTCCGTTGGCAGCCTGTACAATTTTTTCGGACAATTCCCTTATGGGATTAATCATGGATCTCTTTATAGTGACAAAAAGTGTGACAAACAAAGCGATATTTATAAGCATCGTCAGAAAAACGGTACTTATGACAAAACGACTAAGCCTCCTCCGCATAAATTCTGATGTGAAATAAATTTCGAGAACGCCTAAACTGGCACCCTCTTTAACAATATCCTCATGTTTCACAATATTGAGATGATGTTTTTTTATTTCGGAAATATCTATCTCCGTTTCAACGGACGATACCATGACTTCCCAATTATCATCCCTCTTCTTTCCCAAAAAAATTCTTCCGTTGCCATCCCTGACAAAAATGGCGTAAATCTGCTTCTCCGTCATTTCGGATATTATCGTTCTCTCTGCCACCTCCTTATCCAAACCCCATACGGAAATTATAAGATTTTCTGATAACCGCTTTGCTGTTACCTCTGCCAGGTTATTAAGTTCGCTGTTCATTTTTGATACGGTCTCAAAATAGTTGAAAACAGCAAAACCCGCCATTATAATTGTCGTCTGTATAATAAGAACCGCACTCACCCTGAACTGAATGCTGTTTCTCCACAGACTGCCACGGACAGCCCCTTCTCTCAGAAATCCTTCTTTCCCTTCTCCCATAAATTCCCTCTTCCCCACGCAGATGACACACTCCGCCACCAAATCCTTGTTTATCACTAATCCATGTTGATATCAATGCTCAGACCGCCACGGACAGGAAACCGCAAACCGCAAACCGCAAACCGCAAACCGCAAACCGCTTCAGACTTTGAACATTGAAGCCAACTCTCTGAGATTCCGTCCCAGGTTATCGAGATTTTTGCTCTCAGTCTCCAAGTGTTTGGCCCCGTCCGCATTTTGTCTGCTGGCCTCTTTGATATTTTCCATGGCCAGGACCAACTGGTCCATACCGGCCAGTTGCTCCTGGTTTGAGGCTGCGATCTGAATGGACGCCTGTGCGGATTCTGTTACGCTCTGTGACAGCATATCAATGGAGTCGCCTGACTGTCGGGACAAATACACACCCGCCTCAACCGCTTTGTTTCCCCGTTCTGCCGCCTTTACCGCGGCCCGGGTCGCCCTCTGAATCTCATTTAATATGACCTTTATCTGCTTTGTGGCCGATTTGGACTGTTCAGCAAGAGATTTCACCTCCTGTGCAACCACGGCAAACCCCTTGCCATGCTCCCCCGACTTTGCAGCCTCTATGGAAGCATTGACCGAAAGAAGATGGGACTGATCCGCCAGATCGTTCACAACGCTGATGATATCCCCGATATTCTGAGTCTGCTCAGAGAGCGTGACAATGCTCTCCGCAACATATTCCATCTCCTCTTTTATGCGGTTCATGCCGGAGACAGCATCCTCTGACGACTTTCTGCCTGTTTCGGAGCTCCACGCGGACTGCTCGGCGCTTTTGGCAACATGCTCGGCCTTTTCATGGGACACATAAACCGTCTGCCTGACCTCTTCCACGGTGGTGGTGATCTCACTGACCGAACTGGATGTTTCAGATGCGTTATAGGCCAGTTGGGTGGCTGTGGTCGAAATCTGACTGATGGAAGAAGCGATGGTACTGGCACCTTCCGTTATCTGTCGGGTCTGACTGCGAAGTTTCTCCACCATGTTCCGAAAGGCGTCCATCAGTATTCCGATCTCATCCTGCCGGTGCCCGGAGTTTACTGTGACGGTCAGGTTTCCCCCGGCAATCCGATTAAACAGATTAACGGCTTCAAACAGGGGGCGGTTAATGAGATGAGCAATAAAGTATGTTAATATTAAAACAATAACGGATAAAATAGCAGCGCCCAGAATAATCTGAAAACGCATCTTTCTGATTTCAGCATCAACATCATCAATATAGATACCGCTACCCACCACCCATTCCCATGGTCCGAACAACTTGACATAAGAGACCTTCCGAACCGGTTCGTCAGAATCCGGCCTGGACCAGAAATAATCAACAAACCCCCCGTACTTTTCTTTGGAGACTTTTACAAACTCCCTGAAGGGATAGTTGCCCTCAGCGTCTTCGAGGTTGCTCAGATTCTTTCCCTCCAGTTCGGGTTTGACAGGATGCATAATCATTACCGTATGAAGATCATTGATCCAGAAATAGTCATTCTCTTTGTAGCGAATCGCCCTGATGCGCATCATCGCCCTTTTCCGCGCCTCTTCCTCTCCGAACTCCCCGCTTCCGACCCTTGAATGATAATCTGAAATCAGCGTAAAAGCAACTTCGACCAGATGCTTTGTGGCAACTTTTTTTTCCCTCATCAGTTTTTTCTCAACAAGGGGTAAAAAATAAAAAAGGACCACCAGAAAAACACATATAATGGTAAGAATCGGTATCGTCATTATCTTCAGTGACATGTTCCAATCCCTGAATCTTCTTAATTTCATATTCATTGTCCGTGGTTTGTTGTCTGTTGTCTGTTGTCGGTTGTCGGTTGTCCGTTGTCCGTTGTCCGTTGTCCGTTATTTGCTGTCCGCTACAGATATCGGGAAACTGACAACTGACAACTGACAACCGACAAAGGACAACCGACAACCGACAAAGGACAACCGACAACCGACAACTGACGATTTCGTCAGACTTTGAAAACCAAAGCCATCCGCCTGAGTTTCTCTCCAAACTCATCAAGGTCTCTTGCAGCAATTTCCAAATTTCTGGCACTCTCCGCATTCTGTGTGCTGGTCTCGCTGATACTTTCCATGGACAGGGTCAACTGTTCTGTGCCGGCCAGTTGCTCCTGGCTCAGGGCCGTAATCTGAACGGATGCCTGTTCGGATTCTGTGACGTTCTGCGACAATATGTCAATGGAGTCGCCTGACTGAGCGGACAAATATACGCCTGTCTCAACCGCCCTGCTTCCCCTCTCCGCCGCCATCACCGCGGCCCGGGTTGCCTTATAAATATCATTTAATATGGCTTTTACCTGGTTTGCGGCTTCTTTGGACTGGGTAGCAAGAGAGTTCACCTCCTGTGCGATAACGGCAAACCCCCTGCCATGTTCTCCCGCCTTTGCCGCCTCCACAGATGCATTCACGGACAGAATATCGGACTGATCCGCCAGATCGTTCACCACGCTGATGATCTCCCCGATGCTCCGGGTATGCTCGGTGAGCCTGACAATGCTTTCCGCAATATATTCCATCTCCTCTTTTATGCGATTCATGCCGGAGACGGCATCCTCCGCAGCCTTTTTTCCCTTTTCGGAAGACCGGACCGCCTGCTTTGCGACTCCGGCAACCCGGTCGGCCTCATTATCGGAAATGTATGCAGTCTGTCTGATCTCCTCCGCAGTCGCTGTGATTTCAGTGACCGAAGAGGAAGTTTCAGAAGAACTGACGGCCAGTTGGGCGGCCGTGGTCGAAATCTGTGCGATGGAAGCGGCTATTGCATCTGTGCTTTCCCTGACCAGCATGGTCTGAGTGCGGAGCCTGCCCAGCATGTCATGGAATGCATTCATCAGCATACCCACCTGATCCTGCCGGTTTCCGGGATTAACATCGACGGTCAGGTCCCCTTCGGCAATCTGATTAAACACTTTGACAGCTTCATACAGCGGACGGTTTATCATATGTGCGACAAAACAGGTGAAAATCAGAATAATGAAGGAGAAAAGGAGTGTCACAGAGATAATCTGAAAACGTATCTCTTTCATCTCAGCCTCAACATCATCCACATATATCCCGCTTCCGACTATCCACCCCCACGGTTCGAAGAGTCTGACATAAGAGACCTTCGGAAGCGGTTTGAGTGTCCCTGCTCTGGGCCGCATATAGTGAACCAAACCCTCCCCGTTTTTCTTACATACCTCAACAAACATGTTAACATAATATTTGCCGCTGATATCCCTGACATTACTCATATCCCTCCCCTCCTCTTCAGGTTCGGGATGTGCAAGAATGACGGAGTTCAGATCATTAATCCAGACATAATCATTGTTTCCGTGGCGGAGAGCCCTGGCATCCCTCATGGCCCCTTTCCGGGCTTCATCCTCGGAAAGCTCCCCCGATCCGACCTTTGAATGATAATCGGAGATCAGCATAAAGGTGACTTCAACAATATGTTTCAGAGCAGTCTCTTTTTCTCCTATCAGTTTTTTTTCAGTAAAGGGCAGAAAATAAAAGATGCTCACAATTAAAACAGACAGGATCGTAATAATTGGTATTAACATTATTTTCAACAACATGCCCCAGTCTCTGAATCTCTTCATGTCCGTTGTCCGTTGTTTGTTGTTTGTTGTCCGTTGTCCGTTGTCCGTTGCAGATATCGGGGAACTGGCAACTGACAACTGACAACCGACAACTGACTGACCATTTCAAATTTTAAACTTTGAAGCCAGATCTTTCAGATTCTGCGCCAGTTCATCAAGGCTTCTTGCTGCCGTTTCCAACTGTCTTGCTCCGTCCACATTCTGCATACTCGCCTCTTCGATACTCTCCATGGCCTGGAGCAACTGATCCATACCTGACAACTGATCCTGGCTTGAAGCGGCGATCCGGATGGCTGCCTGTTTCGAGCTCATAACACTGTCTGACAATCTGTCAATCGAATCGCCGGACTCTCCGGACAACCGCACACCCGCCTCAACCGCCTTGCTTCCCCGCTCTGTCGCCATAACAGCGGTGCCGGTGGCCTTCTGAATGTCGTTTAATATGGCCCTTACCTGATTTGTCGCTTCCTTGGACTGATCGGCGAGGGATTTTACTTCCTGGGCGACCACTGCAAACCCCTTCCCGTGTTCTCCCGCCTTTGCCGCCTCTATGGATGCGTTGACCGAAAGAAGATTCGACTGCTCCGCCAGATCGTTCACCGCGCTGATGATCTCCCCGATGCTCTGAGTCTGCTCGCTGAGTCGGATGATGCTCTCCGCAACATACTCCATCTCCTCTCTGATGCGGTTCATTCCGAAAACAGCCTCCTCGGTGGCTTTTTTCCCTGCGTCATAAATCCGGGATGCCTGGTTGGCACCTTCGGCAACCTCTTCAGACTTCTCATTGGCAATATATGTTATCCGCCTGACATCCTCAACCGTGCTGGTGATCTCACTCACCGAAGTGGAAGTCTCAGCGGAGTTGGCTGCCAGTTGGGCGGCTGTGGTTGAAATCTGGCTGATGGAAGAGGCTATTGTATGAGCGCCTTCCCTGATCTCCCGAGTCTGATCGCGGAGCGTCCTGACCATGCACAGGAAAGCGTCTGTCAGCGTACCGATCTCATCAATACGGTGCCCGGTCTGAATTGTGAGTGTCAGGTCTCCGTCAGTTATCAGGGCGACTTTGTCACACAATTCCCCCAGAGGGATGGCGATGGATCTTCCTGTAAAATATCCCGCCACACATGCAAAGACTGTCAGAATCACACCCAGCCAGAAGAGCCGGAATCCGAGTGATCTGACCGGGGCAAAGGCTTCAGCCTCTTCGATTTCCGAAATGACGGCCCACTCAAAATCGGTGCCCAGTTCTTCATTCATGCCTATGTGAGAATAGGAAGAGAGGACCTTGACTCCCCGATAATTTTCTGTTACTTTCACACTGGTTTTATCTTTTAATTCCACTGAGCCTGCTTTGTTTTTCAGAGGGGGCTGGCTGTCAGAAGATATCGGGTGTGCACATATCAGGAAATCTCTGCCCGCAAAACAGCTTTCTTCGGTTTTCCATATCCCTTTTTTCAACATACGCATGATTTGTTCGGGACTGATTTCCGCAATTATCACAGCATACATATCCTCTTTCTGGTCAAACACGGGCGCGCCGATAAAGGCCGCGGTCCTGTCTTCCGACGGATATGTCTCGAAATCGGTCATGCCGGCCTTTTTTTCTTTTATGATCTTCGCCCAGAGCTTTGCCAACTCTGAATCTTTATATGTCCCTGATATTAAACTGACTCCGAGATACTGCTCTTGTTCCGCGCTGTACATGACATGGCCATGAGTCTTGCATATAAAGTAAATATCCTGATATTGAAAAGCTTCCAGATATTTTCTGAAAAACGGATCAATCTCTTTATAAATATCACCGTACTCTTCCGATGTCACATCAAAGCGTCCGTTCAGCCCTGCTCCGCCGCTATCATGATATAATTGCAATACGCTGAAAGCTTTTACGATGCCCCAGGATTCCGAAAACATTTTTACATTCGCCATTCTCTCTTTTATATAACTTAAAATCTGATTCTTTCTGGTCTCATTCACCACAGAGAGCTGTCTGAAAGCCGCCTCTCTCAGCGACAATTTTGAATAGTAAAAAGCAAGACCCGCCACCATTGCTATTGATATCAGCGCGCCTGATACGAAAAAAGCGACCAGCCATCTCATTACGCTTTTGCGAAAGAACTGAAGCATTCTGTTTTTCCTTAACTGAGCTTTATTTAACGCGATGTGCAACTTTCAAACACAGAGAGCGCGGAGACAGGCACGGAAGTTCCGCGGAGACTCCGCGGACACTCTGTGTTCTCTGTGTTTTGAAAAAGCTGCATAAGACGCTTGTTTATTAACAAGCCGAAGTTCAAGACCCGCCTGTTTCCTGATGCACCACAATATTTTTATCTGAAAGAATTTTTCCCCCGTCGAGAACCACGGCACGGTCTTTTGTGACGCCCCTGAGATATTCAGCGCCGATACCCGTGAATGTTGAGAGTGTCGGCTGAATTTCAGAGAGCGGAATATGTCTGACACCGAGGATCGCATCAGCAAGGATACCGAACTCCATCTCATCGGAACTGAGAATAATGACATGATGATCCGTCAGTTCCTGTTCAGGAAGATCAAAGAACTTTTTAAGATCGACAATGGAAAGTATCTGTCCCCTGAAATTGATAATGCCGAGAACACAGGGCGGTGTGCACGGAAGCGGAGTGAGATCCTTTAAAGGATACACCTCACGAATATGGACGAGCTCGATGCAGTATTTTTCATGAGCGAGAAGAAACTCAACAACCTGCAGACATGCCTCATCCTCCTCACGCTTCCCTGCTCTCTTTGCCAGCGCCTTTGCTCTGTCTTTCAGTATTTCAGACTTCTTCTCCGGATTCGGCCTGAAATCTTTTTCCAAGGCTGAACAGACAGTCTCCAAACGATTCTGAATCTCTTCCCAGTGATCGGTCATGGTTTTACGGGCTGTTTTTATATATTTTAAGGAACTAGCATGGACCGAACGACTTCCAGCAATCTTCCCGCGGTCAACCCTTCGGAGTAAGGCAGGATATCTTCGGTATCCAAAGACAACAGCAGAGAAAGTGCATTTCGGAGATGTTTTGCCGATTCATCATGTTTGCCTTCCCGCTGTTTGAGATTTCCCAGTGAAAAATGGGCCAGCACAAAATCCGGATCAAGGAAAAGCGCATGTCTGAATGATCTTGCAGAAGCTGGCATGCGGCCCTGCTCCAGGTATATGGTCGCCAGCAGATAATGGTACCCGGGGTGGAGTTTCTCAGTATTAATGGCCTGTTTGCACCATCTCTCCGCTTCATCCAGTCTCCCCAGACCGGCTAAGGTGAACGCTTTCTGATACAGGTGTTGTCTGTTGTCTGTTGTCCGTGTTGTCCGTTGTCCGTTGTCCGTTGTCCGTTGTCCGTTGTCCGTTGAGGATATTGAGTTTCGAGTTCCAAGCTTCAGGTTTCGAGTTTCGAGTTTCGAGTTTCGAGTTTCGAGTTTCGAGTTTCGAGTTTCAACTTTCAACTTTCGAGTTTCAACTTTCAAGTTTCGAGTTTCAACTTTCAAGTTTCGAGTTTCGAGTTTCGAGTTTCGAGTTTCGAGTTTCGAGTTTCGAGTTTCGAGTTTCGAGTTTCGAGTTTCAAGTTTCGAGTTTCAAGTTTCAAGTTTCGAGTTTCGAGTTTCGAGTTTCGAGTTTCGAGTTTCAAGTTTCGAGTTTCGAGTTTCGAGTTTCGAGTTTCAACTTTCAAGTTTCCGTTTTCAGCTTTTCTGTACAGGGTTACCCCCCGAAACTGCACGGGATGCAGACCGGCGTGCCTGATACACGGAGATTCGCTGGGGCTGAAGATCAGGTAGGCATTCTTTGAAAGTGAACGGATAAAACGTCCGATAATCTGATCTCTCACCTCAGGCTTGAAATACATGAGCACATTGCGACAGAAAATTATATCCATCCTGCTAAACGATGATGGGTAGCAATCTTCAACCAAATTGAGCTGATGAAACTTCACCATTTTTTTTAAGGATTCGCAAATTTCAAACTGCTTTTCACCCGCTTTTTTAAAATATCTTTCCATTATCTGTTCAGGCACATCACGAAATGACCAACTTGTGTAAACGCCTTTTTTGGCCTTTTGAAGAAAACGGGTGTTGATATCGGTTCCCATAAGCATTATATTCCAGTCCTGCCACGCCGGTATCATCTGATCAATAAGAATCGCGAGGGAATAAGGCTCTTCGCCTGTGCAGCAGCCCGCGCTCCATATCCTGATACTTTTTCCGCCTGTCCGACGCGAATCGATTAATTTCCGAAAAATATGTTGTTCCAACGTATGAAACAAATTTTTATCCCGGAAGAAATAAGTTTCGCCGATGGTAAGATGTTTCGCTAATATATCGATCTGCTTCTTTGCCAACGGCGCTGACAGCAGATGCTGAATACAGGCTGCGGGATCATCTTTATACCCGCCAAGTTCACGGGTCACATCCACCATACTCCGTTTCAGGTCATTCCAGCGGCTTTGCGGGAAATGCAGGCCCATTTTGGAATTAATAAATTTGCTCATCTGTGCAATGAGATGGTCCGGAATATTTGAAGTCATGATGGTCTTATCCTTATAAAACTGTTTAAATGTTCCTGGTTCTGACGGATTTAGTTTCAGAAAGCCGCGGAGATTCGCGGAGACTCCGCGGCTCTCCGTGCCTCCTCTGTGGTCAGAAACGGATTCATACCACAAGTCAGAATCAGAAATGTTCCGTATGATTACCATGTTAAGCAATTGCGACCGAATAAGATTCCCGTTCGGAAGAACCGAACTCTTGTTCTTAATACTCTTAATCTTGCTCCGAATCGGATGGACACGGGAGCAAAAAAATGGGAAAGTTATTCAGTCATAAGTCCTAAGTGTCAGTTGTTAATGTTCAGAAATCGATATGCTCCGACGTCACTAGCTTCGTTTCACCCTCTATATCCCGGGCAGAAAGAAGTTTGTTGATATTATAAATGATAATCGTATCACCGTTTATTTTACCCACACCTTCAATGTAATGCTCCATCTCCGGGAAGATTTGGCCGCCTTCGTCCAACTGGTCCTGGGAAAATGAAACAACACCTTCGACTGTGTCAACGATAAAGGCGATAGTGCGCGAAGAGACTCGGGAAATGATGATTCTGTCATCGATATCAACTTCGCGAACTGGCAGACAGAACCGTTTGCGGATGTTGACCACAGGAATAATTTTTTCCCTTATGTTAATTAATCCAAGCAGAATATCGGGGCTCGGAAGAGGGATAAGTTCAACCGCCCGGATAACCTTCTCCACCGCGGAAAGCGTCACCGCGTATCTCTGATTTTCAATCGTAAAAACAAAATAGTCATTAAGCATAATTGAAAATTGGGCATCCTTCATTTATGGGTTTACACTTTTCAGTTTGTAGTTCCGCCTTCAGGCGGTGTGGCACCGCCTACAAACTTTTCAATTCATCTGAAAGTGTAAACTACCTTTCAGGCAAAATGAAGGATGCCGAAAATTGAAAATTGAAAATTGAAAATTGAAATCAAAAATCAACAGATCTGAATTTTTTTGACTATGCTCTGAAAATCGGCGTCAACCTTCAATTTCAAAACTTGTCATACGCAATCATTTCAGGTTCAACGCCAAGATCGTCCAACATTCGGATAATCGATTCAAGCATCGGGGGCGGGCCGCAAAGATAATATTCGATTTCCGTGGAATCTTTATGGCTGCTGAGGTAATGGTCATAAAGGCACTGGTGAACATACCCTGTCATCCCTTCCCAATGATCTTCGGGCTGGGGATCGGAGAGGGCGACATGATAGGAAAAATTCCTGTTGTTCCGGTCAAGCTCCGTGAACTCATCATCATAAAACATTTCCTGCTTTGATCTTGCTCCGTACCAGAAGGAGATTCTCCTGCTTGTTTTTATATCTGACAACTGGTTTAATATATGGCTCCTCATGGGTGCCATCCCGGCACCGCCTCCGATAAAACACATTTCCCTGTCGGTCTCTTTTGCAAAAAAATCACCGTAGGAACCGCTTAAAGTGACCTTGTCTCCCACTTTCAGATTAAAAACATAGGAAGAACCGACTCCGGGAGGGGCACCCGGAACTCTCGGAGGCGGGGTGGCGATCCGAATGGTAAATTTCAGAACATCCCCTTCGGATGGGGGATTTGCCAGGGAATAGGCTCTGAACACAGGCTCTTCCGATTCTGCCCGCAGCCCCCACAGGTTGAATCTGTCCCATGTGGGCCTGAATCTCTTTTCCACGCTGAATTCGGTAAAGGAAGCTTCATACTCCGGAATATCGATCTGCATGTAAGCCCCAGCTCTGAATTCAATTTTTTCTCCGGGATCGAGTTTCAAAACGAGTTCTTTGATGAATGTGGCAACATTTCTGTTTGAAACAACAGTTGCATGGTATTTCCTTATATTGAATATTTCATCAGGGAGCTTTATGTTCATGTCCTCTTTCACCTTTAACTGGCAGGCTAGGCGGACATTTTCCCTTCTCTCTTTTCTGTTCAGGTGGGGCAGTTCGGTCGGTAAAATGTCTCTCCCGCCTTTCTGCACCACGCATTTGCATGTTCCGCAGGAACCGCCGCCGCCGCACGCGGACGGAATCAGTATTTTATTGCTGAGAAAAGCGGACAGCAACGTGAGTCCCGCGGGAACCCGAAGATTTTTTTCCTCGTCATCATTGATGATAACCGTACAGTCCCCCTTTTTTACAACCCTTGCCTCAACCAGTAAAAGCATTGTCACAAGAACACATAAGACAGACAAAAAAACGGTGGTACTGATGATATAAATCATTTCAAAAGCCTCATTCGGTTGACGGTTGACGGTTGACGGTTGACGGTTGACGGTTGACGGTTGACAGTTGGCAGTTGGCAGTTGACGGTTGACGGTTGACGGTTGACGGTTGGCAGTTGACGGTTGACGGTTGACGGTTGGCCGTTGGCCGTTGGCCGTAAACCGTAAACCGTAAACCGTAAACCGTAAACCGTAAACCGTAAACCGTAAACCGTAAACCGTAAACCGTAAATTATATTCCTGAAAAAAGCATAAAAGACATTGCCATCAGGCCAGTGACAATCATGGCAATTCCAAAACCTTCAAGGCCCTCGGGAACATCAGCATATCTGAGTTTTTTCCTTATTGCTGCCATGGAGACTATGGCAATCATCCAACCGGTTCCGGAGCTGATTCCGAAAACAACAGACTCGGTAAAGGTGTAATTCCGTTCGACCATGAACAGCGAGGTCCCCAGGATGGCGCAGTTAACGGCAATCAGCGGGAGAAACACCCCCAGAGAGGTGTATAAGGCAGGGGAATACCGGTCAATCACCATCTCCACCACCTGCACCATGGCGGCAATGACGGCAATGAATATGATAAATTTCAGGAAACTGAGATCCACACCCGGCAACCCTGCCCAGGCCAGAGCGCCGGGGGCCAGCAGATAATGATAGACAAGCCAGTTTGCCGGGGTTGTTATGGCAAGCACAAAAATGACCGCAAAACCGAGACCCGCTGCTGTTTCCATTTTTCTTGAAACAGCCAGAAATGAACACATCCCTAAGAAATAAGCCAGAAGAATATTTCCCACAAAAACAGAATTCAAAACAATGCCAAACAAGTTTTCCATATTTTTTTAATCCCCATTTTCATACCCAAAAGTTCGTAGTTCCGCCTTTAGGCGGCCTTCCGTTTCCGTTTCCGTTTCCGTTTCCGTTTCCGTTTCCGTTTCCGTTTCCGTTTCCGTTTCCGT
>JAUCGI010000232.1:8983-9048 GCA_030378035.1 Desulfobacterales bacterium HSG2 | reverse complement strand
GAGATGGGACATTTCTGACTTGGTGGCGGTGGATTCCGGGTCAACACTGAAAAAATGTCCCATTT
>JAUCGI010000232.1:0-8885 GCA_030378035.1 Desulfobacterales bacterium HSG2 | reverse complement strand
TTTTTCAGTGTTGCCCGGAATGACAGGCGGGGATTTTTTCAGTGTTGCCCGGAATGACAGGCGGAGATGGGACATTTCTGACTTGGTGGCGGTGGATTCCGGGTCAACACTGAAAAAATGTCCCATTTTCAGTGTTGCCCGGAATGACAGGCGGGGATTTTTTCAGTGTTGCCCGGAATGACAGGCGGGGATTTTTTCAGTGTTGCCCGGAATGACAGGCGGAGATGGGACATTTCTGACTTGGTGGCGGTGGATTCCGGGTCAACACTGAAAAAATGTCCCATTTTTTCAGTGTTGCCCGGAATGACAGGCGGGGATTTTTTCAGTGTTGCCCGGAATGACAGGCGGGGATTTTTTCAGTGTTGTCCGGAATGACAGGCGGAGATGGGACATTTCTGACTTGGTGGCGGTGGATTCCGGGTCAGCACTGAAAAAATGTCCCATTTTTTCAGTGTTGCCCGGAATGACAGGCGGGGATGGGACATTTCTGACTTGGCGGCGGTGGATTCCGGGTCAACACTGAAAAAATGTTCCATTTTTTCAGTGTTGCCCGGAATGACAGGCGGGGATTTTTTCAGTGTTGCCCGGAATGACAGGCGGGGATGGGACATTTCTGACTTGGTGGCGGTGGATTCCGGGGCGGGGACATTTCTGACTTGGTGGCGGTGGATTCCGGGTCAACACTGAAAAAATGTCCCATTTTTTCAGTGTTGCCCGGAATGACAGGCGGAGATGGGTTTCCCATAAACAGTTTTTTTAAGATGTGTATTTTTTAAGAATCAGCGTGGCATTCGTCCCTCCGAAGCCAAAGGAATTGGTCATGGCAATCTTCACATCCGCCTTGCGTGCGACGTTCGGAATATAATCCAGATCGCATTCCTCATCGGGATTATCATGATTGATGGTGGGAGGCATGATCCCCTCGTGGATTGCCAGAGCGGTGAAAACGGTCTCGATTCCGCCCGCGGCGCCAAGGAGGTGCCCGGTCATGGATTTGGTCGAGCTGACCGGGATGGAATACGCATCATCTTTGAATACGCTTTTAATTGCCTTTGTCTCACAAACATCGTTCAACTCCGTTGACGTGCCATGGGCGTTGACATAGTCGATCTCATTGGGTGAAATCCCGGCATCCTCAAGGGCCGCGGTCATGCACCGTGCCATGCCTTCTCCGTCCGGAGGCGGCGCGGTCATGTGATGCCCGTCTCCGCTCATCCCGTATCCGCATATTTCAGCATAAATCTTCGCGCCTCTCTCAAGAGCGCTTTCGAGGGTTTCAATAATAAGGATACCGCTTCCCTCTCCCACAACAAAACCGTCACGGTCCCGATCAAAAGGTCGGGATGCTTTTTCCGGCTCATCATTGCAACGGGTGGATAAGGCTTTCATGGCATTAAACCCGCCGACACATGTCCGCGTGATGACAGACTCCATCCCTCCGGTTACCATGGCATCCGCTTTGCCGTTCTGGATGATTCTGAATGCCTCTCCGATACCGTGGGTGCCCGCCGCGCACGCGGTGGCAACTGAAGCGTTAGGCCCTTTGGCTCCCAAATGAATGGAAATTATCCCGGGTGCCATGTTCCCTATCAGCATGGGAATCAGAAACGGGCTGACCCGCTTGGGGCCCTTGGTGTCCAGTATCCTGGCATTTTGCTCCAAAATCAGAAGCCCACCCAGACCGCAGCCTGTCAGCACACCGACCCTGTTCTCGTTGGAACTGTCGATCTTCAGCCCGGAATCTTCAATGGCCATCCGCGCTCCGGCCACGGAATAAGAGATGAAAAGCTCCATCCGCTTCGCCTCTTTTTTGGGAAGAAAATCTTCGGCACGAAACCCCTTGACCTCTCCGGCAATTTTCGTCTGAAAAGCAGATGCATCAAACCGGGTGATTTCACCTATCCCTGATTTTCCGGCGCATAACGCAGTCCATGTATCATTGACACCAATACCTAGCGGCGTTACAAGCCCCAATCCTGTTATAACGACTCGTCTGTTTTTATTATTTGTCATTGTTCTCGGTTGTCGGTTGACAGTTGACGGTTGACGGTTGACGGTTGACGGTTGTCAGTTGTCAGTTGTCGATTGTCAGTTGTCCGTTATCATCTCTGATTATTGACTGACCACTGTCAACCGTCAACTGTCAACCGTCAACCGTCAACCAGCTATGAATGTGCATCAATATAATCAAAAGCGTCCTTGACGGTCACCATTTTTTCAGCATCTTCATCGGAAATATCGATCTCAAATTCCTCTTCCATCGACATGATCAGTTCAACAAGATCAAGCGAGTCCGCGCCCAGGTCATCCACAAAGGAAGCCTCCGGTACAATCTCCTTCATATCAACACTCAGTTTATCTGAAATTATTTTCGCTACTTTATCCTTAACGGACATGATTTTCTCCTTTTATATTCTATTAAATCTTTCTCTTTCTCTTGCTCTTACTCTTGCTCCATCCGATTAAGAGAAAGAGCAAGAGTAAGAACAAGAGTAAGGGGATTACATATACATTCCGCCGTTCACATGAATCACCTGCCCTGTAAGATAAGCGGCGTTTTCCGATGCCAGAAACGCGACAGCGGCGGCCACATCTTCAGGGGTTCCCATGCGGCCCAGGGGGACTTGGCTCATCATTGCCTCCTTTGCCTTGTCTGAAAGGGACGCGGTCATTTCGGTATCAATGAATCCGGGTGCAACCGCATTGGCGGTGACATTTCTTGATGCGAGTTCTCTGGCAACGGCTTTGGTGAAGCCGATGATTCCGGCTTTTGATGCCACATAATTCGCCTGGCCCGGGTTGCCCATCACACCGACGACCGAGGCAATGTTAATGATCGTGCCGCAACGCTGCTTCATCATGGTTTTCGCGGCAATCCGGGTACAGTTGAATGTACCTTTCAGGTTTATATCGATGACGTCTTCCCAGTCTTTGTCTTTCATACGGACCAGGAGCGCGTCTCTGGTGATACCGGCATTGTTCACAAGAACATCTATTCTGCCAGTTTCGCTGACGACTTTTTCAAAAAAACTTTTAACATCTTCTGCCGATGCCACATCGACTTCCACGCTCGTTGCCGAACCTCCCGCGTCGCTCACCATCTGCTCAGTCTTCGGCGCCTCATCATCTGCGGGAAAATAATTAAAGAAGATATGCGTATCCGGCCCTGCAAGGGAAAGACAAATCGACCTCCCAATCCCCCTTGAGCCGCCTGTAACAACGACCGTGCGTTTCACTTGCTCCGTCATAAATTCCTCTATACAGTTTCTTGCTCTTGCTCTTAATCTTAATCTTGCTCTTGATCCTACACATTCGGTTAAGAGCAAGAGTTTTGGTCCCTCTGTCCCTTATCTTTCAAACAAAATATCCGCGACCTTGTCCATGTCACAGTTTCTTGCTCTTGCTCTTAATCTTAATCTTGCTCTTGATTTTGATCCTGCACATTCGTTCGGTTAAGAGCAGGATTAAGAGCAAGAGCAAGAGTTTTGGTCCTCTGTCCATTATCTTTCAAACAAAATATCCGCGACCTTGTCCATGTCACTGATGACATTCTGATAACTGGAAAACAATTGATCATAAGAAATGGTTTCCATAAAATCAGACACGGTTTTCTGATCAAATACCCCGGTCCCTTTGAGGATTTTAAGTATGTTCTGAGCGACTAACTGGGCGGTTTCGTTTGCAAAAATCCTTGACATGATTTTGAGTTTTTCCGCCCGGGGGTCGTCCAGTTCTGCCAGCGTTACTATTTTCCGGGCCAAGCTTGCGCCGATCTCCACATACATCATCATATCGGCCAGGGCAAACATGACATGCTGACTTCGGGTCAGTCTGTTGTCATGAACCAGCGTGATGATCTCATTGAGCGCGTTTGCGGCAATCGCGTAAACCCGGCATCCGACATCGCCGATTTCCGACAGTTCCATTTCGGAACAGATATCCTTATAATACGCGCCCTTTGTTTTCCGCGTCTTTTTCCAGCGAAAGGTGCTGATGATATTCTGCTGAATTTCACTGGTACCTTCATAGATACAGGTGATTTTCACATCCCTTTTGATTTTTTCCACTTCGAACTCGGACACATATCCGTAACCGCCCAGGGCCTGAATCGCGTCATCCGCAGCCTTGTTGGCAACCTCAGAGGCAAACAGCTTGGCAATGGAGCCTTCCACCTGCAGATCTTCATCTGTGGAATCGAGTCTCAGCGCGATTTCGTCAATATAGGTCGCTGCCGCTTCAAATCTGACAGCATGGGGGACAATCAGCTTATGGGTGTAGCCCTGCTTTTCCGAGAGCGGGGAACCGAACTGGATCCGCTCTTTGGCATAAGGAACGGCAATATCAAGCGCGGCCTCTCCGGCACCCAGAGCCATGGAAGCCACCATCAGTCTCGTATATCCGAAAACCTGATTGGCCTGTTTCAGACCTTTGCCGGGGATGCCCCCGATAAGATTCTCAACCGGAACAAACACATTTTCAAATGAAAGCGCGGATGTGTTGGACGCCCGGATGCCGTGCTTCTCTTCACTCTTGCCGGGGACAAACCCTTCGGTTCCCTTTTCCACAACGAAAAATGAAGGCCCTTCCGGAGTTTTGGCAAGGAGGGTGACAAAATCAGAATAACCGCCGTTGGAAATGAACTGCTTGGCCCCGTTTATTTTATATCCGGTTACCTCCCCCGCGTCATTTAATACCGGTTCGGCTTTTGTTGTGATGGCCGCGACATTGCTTCCCGCGCCCGGCTCGGTCACCGCGTAACCGACAATGGTGTCCTTTTCGGCAATGGCCCCGAGCCATTTTTCTTTCTGGGCCTCGGTTCCCCCGACAAGCAGGGGGTCGGCCCCAAGCTGTATGGCAAAAAAAGCCGTGCCGATTCCCAGACAAATTCTGGACATTTCACGGGTCACCGCGCAGCAGTCCCGCGCGCCGCCCCCCATTCCGCCATATTCTTCGGGAATAAAAAGGAGCTGGAGACCGATATCCGGGCCTAATATTTCCCGGACCGTCTCTTCCGGGAAAATTTCTTTTTTATCAAATTCAAGAATTTTTTCTCTGACAAGGAGCCGTTTTTTCAACTGTCTGACCGTATCTATCACCATCTCCCTTGATTCGTCATCCAATCCTCTGAGAACGGCCCCTGCTTCTTCATTTTCAAAATCTGACATTTGTTGTTACCCCTCTTCAACTTCAAACACTGTACGACCTTTATAAGATCCGCAACTGTGGCATACATGATGCGGCAGCTTGACCTCATTACACTGGGGACACAGGGACAGACTCGGGGCCGCAGTTTTCTGATGCGTGCGCCGCTTGTCCCGCTTTGACTTGGATGTTTTACGTTTCGGAACAGCCATTAGTAATCTCCTAAGTAGATGTTTTTTTTATACATATATTCTTAATCAATGTCTTATATATAAGTTGGCAGTAGTAATTCAAATAAAAGAGATTGTCAAGAAAATTTCACATATTTTTATTCCACAATATCACATTTCATATAATTGTTTGTTATTACAAGGAATAAATTACCATTACCAGATTTTGCAGGGCAAAAACCGGATTTTTTTAAACCCACAGGTTTTACTAATTACTAATTCTACTCAGCTTGTTGGAAGTATTAGTTTTTGAGTTTGGGGTGTTTTTGAGTTTTGTGGGTTTGGGGAGTTTCTGGGTTTCTGAGTTTCTGGGTTTCTGGGTTTCTGAGTTTCTGAGTTTCTGGGTTTCTGAGTTTCTGGGTTTCTGAGTTTCTGAGTTTCTGAGTTTCTGAGTTTCTGAGTTTCTGGGTTTGTGAGTTTCTGAGTTTCTGAGTTTCTGAGTTTCTGAGTTTCTGAGTTTCTGAGTTTCTGAGTTTCTGAGTTTCTGAGTTTCTGAGTTTCTGGGTTTCTGAGTTTCTGAGTTTCTGGGTTTCTGAGTTTCTGAGTTTCTGAGTTTCTGAGTTTGTGAGTTTCTGGGTTTCTGAGTTTCTGAGTTTCTGAGTTTCTGAGTTTCTGAGTTTCTGAGTTTCTGAGTTTCTGAGTTTCTGAGTTTCTGAGTTTCTGAGTTTCTGAGTTTCTGAGTTTCCGGGTTTCTGAGTTTCTGAGTTTCCGGGTTTCTGAGTTTCTGAGTTTCTGAGTTTCCGGGTTTCTGAGTTTCTGAGTTTCTGGGTTTCTGAGTTTCTGAGTTTCTGAGTTTCTGGGTTTCTGAGTTTCTGAGTTTCTGAGTTTCTGAGTTTCTGAGTTTCTGAGTTTCTGAGTTTCTGAGTTTCTGAGTTTCTGAGTTTCCGAGTTAAGTTTTAAGGGTAAGGGCCGGCCCTAAGCCTTAACTCACAAACTCCCCAAACTCAAAAACTCCCCAAACTCAAAAACTCCCCAAACTCAAAAACTCCCCAAACTCAAAAACTCCCCAAACTCAAAAACTCCCCAAACTCAAAAACTCCCCAAACTCAAAAATTCCCCAAACTCAAAAACTCCCCAAACTCAAAAACTCCCCAAACTCAAAAACTCAGAAACTCAGAAACTCAAAAACTTACCAACCGCCCATCATGTTCTATAAGCACACGCTCCGCGCAGATACCGTTCTGTTTCATTTCCTCCATGATGTCTTTTGCTCTCCACTGGGGCGGGATAATGATGACATCCGCGGGATGCTCAATCAGCCAGTCCCGAAATTTTATTTCCTGCCCCATTCCGGGTACATAAGTTCCCGCCTTGCTTGGATCGGAATCAACAACTACCGGGAAACGCCGCGCGTCAGCCTGATAACGGTTCATAAATGCTGCTGACTTTCCTGTCCCTCCCCATATAGCAACTTTCTTACCTTTTTTATATAGAGAATCAAGTTCTTCCATAATAATTCCTTCTGATTCCCTGATTCTGTCACAGAAAGTGCGCGCTGATTCGGCTGTTTGAACATGCTCCGGGCACCGGCCTAATTTGACAAAAGCATAGATCACTTCCCCGCTGTAAATGTGGCCAGTCATAAGAATCTCCGCGCCGCAGCGTTGGAGCATTTTATTAAAGGAACGGGTTGTGAACTGGGAATTATGCTCATAATAAAAATCGACGGTTCTCCTTGTCTTTATTGCCTGATCAATACAGGGAACTTCAATGTAAAGTTCGGACTCCCGACCAATGCATGCAGTTGCAAATGATAGGCTTTGAATAAACCCGAGCGGGTTTGTCAGGTGTTCAAGGACATGCCGGCTGATGACCAAGTCCGGTCTGAATTCCGGCAAATGCCGTTTCGCTTCAAATAAAAAGGAATGAAATCGGACAGAGGGCATTTCAGCGGATTTGGCCCCGTTGGGATCAAATCCGATGTATCTTCCGTCAGCGCGTTCAGCAGCCAGTCCGGTTAAAAAACTGCCGTCACCGTGGCCGATCTCCACAACGACCGGTTTTTCCGGTAATCGGTCCAGAATTTTCTTTCTTATCGCGTCAATATGACCTGACCATAAGATACCTTTATTAAACATCAGATTCGGCTTCCGGGTGTATGGCACTTTGGAATAATCAAAGGCCGCGTTATAAACATGCCCGCATTCCACACAACTGACAAAATCCAATGGCAGCTTTTGCATAGACTTCGCTTCACCGGAACTCCGAGGCCAGGCAACGGTGGCAAGCGGCTGTAATGATGGATCAAGAAACGGCACAGCAACATGATGACCGCATGCGGGACAGGTTTCCTGGCGCAATGAATCAACAAGAGCGTTGTTTTTTTTCATTTTTTAATCTCATGGTTAAAGGGGTTAAGGGTTTAAAGGGTTAAGGGTTAAGGGTTGAGGGTTGAGGGTTAAGGGTTAACCAGCCAAACCACTGTCATTCCCGCGCCACCGAACGAGGACCCCTTGTTGACTTCGGAAGCTTCAATTCGCTTAACCTCGTTGACTTCGGAAGCGGGAATCCATTACTTCCGGATTGAAAAAACGACCGACCAAACCACTGTCGGAAAAAACTGAGGCAACCAGCCGGGTCATAAGTCCTGCTTCCAGCGCGGTTTGATCAAAGTATTATAAAAATTTCTGACAAAGGTCAAAGTATTGTGTGAAAGTTTTTTACTAAACAAATATAGTTAATTCCAGTAACTGATAAGCTCCCCTCTGACTTTCAGGTCAGTTCTTACCCTGAAAGAAAACCGCGGGCATATTTTTAATATATCGACACATGAATTGTTTTCTTAGTAGGAAGAACTGAGGTAATATAAAATTTTTCAATCCCGGAAGCGGTGGATTCCCGCTTTTGAAGTCAGCAAGGTTAAGATTATTGAAGTTTCCGAAGTCAGCAAGGGTCCTCGTTCGATGGCGCGGGAATGACAGATGTTTGGTGCCAAGGAAAAACTGATATAAATTTTTCAATCCGGAAGCGGTGGATTCCCGCTTTTGAAGTCAACAAGGTTCCCGCTTCCGAAGTCAGCAAGGTTAAAAAGGAAAAACTGAGGTGATATAAAATTTTTCAATCCGGAAGCAGTGGATTCCCGCTTTTGAAGTCAGCAAGGTTAGGCGGGCTAAAGTTTCCGAAGTCAACAAGGGGTTCTCGTTCGATGGCGCGGGAATGACAGATTTTTGGTATGTTCGTCTGATCAAAGTGATCAAACAATAATTGATTGATAAGGAAAAACTGAGGTGATATAAAATTTTTCAACCCCGGAAGCGGTGGATTCCCGCTTTTGAAGTCAACGAGGTTAAGCGGGCTGAAGTTTTCCGAAGTCAGCAAGCGGTTCTCGTTCGATGGCGCGGGAATGACAGATGTTTGGTGCCAAGGAAAAACTGATATAAATTTTTGGCATCCTTCATTTATGGGTTTACACTTTTCAGTTCGTAGTTCCGCCTTCAGGCGGTGCTGCACCGCCTGAAGGCGGTTTTCAGTTCATCTGAAAGTGTAAACTACTTTTCAGACAAAATGAAGGAT
>JAUCGI010000024.1 GCA_030378035.1 Desulfobacterales bacterium HSG2 | reverse complement strand
CTCCGTTGCCACGAGTCAGTCGAACCTGGCTACGGGGCTGATGGACCTGGGCAAATTGGAAGAGGCGGAACCCCTGCTGCGGGAGGCGCTGGCTGCGGATCAGAAATCCTTCGGACCGGGCCACCCCTCCGTTGCCACTCGTCAGTCGAACCTGGCTACGGTGCTTCAGGACCTGGGCAAATTGGAAGAGGCGGAACCCCTGCTGCGGGAGGCGCTGGCTGCGGATCAGAAATCCTTCGGACCGGGCCACCCCTCCGTTGCCACTCGTCAGTCGAACCTGGCTACGGTGCTTCAGGCCCTGGGCAAAGATCAGCGATGGTATAAGCGGCTGGAAGACAGCCTGAATCGTTGGGAAAATGTTCACATGACCAGTGACGGGTTAAGTGGGTTAAGTTTTTCTTTCAACCCGTCTGGCTATTTGTTCAAACTCTTCATCATCTTTCTGTTTATCATGTTCAAGTCTTTTGCGGTTGAACTGTTCATATTCGCTTATAGCCAAATTTTTTGCGATTTCCATTGAAACTTTGCCGGCATTTTCAAGTATGTCTTTTTCATTAAATCGGAGAAAGGCATCCAATTTTTCTTTCCATTGCCTCATATAAACAGGTTGCCTGAGTTCTGCCTGCATTTCCGCGTAATCGAGATACATGGTTACGATACGGTTTAGCTGACGAATTTCATTTTCACTGAGGTAATTCTTGGCAACAGTGACATCAGATTTCCTTACTTTCGTTCCCTTCCATGATGTAAGGCCCATATTCGGCTTGTCTGCATCCGCACGTTCTGAAATCAGTTCTGTAGCGGTTTTTCCGGTGATTGCCCAGTGAAGTTTGTTCTGAACAATTTTGAAAAATTCCTGCGTCTCCTCAGCTTTGGGATCATAGTCTATGGCAAGTTTATAAATATCTCTGATTTTCTGATAAAAACGCTTTTCTGATGCACGGATATCTCTGATACGTTCCAGCAGTTCATCGAAATAATCTCCTGCAAAATTACGCCCTTCTTTAAGACGTTCATCATCAAGCGTAAAACCTTTTATCATATACTCCCGGAGTCTTTCGGTTGCCCACTGTCTGAATTGTGTCCCCCGATGCGAGCGTACCCGATAACCGACAGACATTATCATATCGAGATTATAAAAGTTCGTCATATATGTTTTATTATCTGATGCAGTTATTCGGTATTTCCGAATAACTGAATTTTCATCCAACTCACCTTCTTTAAATATATTTTTTATATGCTCATTGATTGTCGGTACGGTTACCTGAAAAAGTTCGGACAGCATTTTCTGTGACAGCCAAACAGTTTCATTTTCCAATCGGACTTCTATTTTACTTTTTCCATCTTCAGTCTGATATAATAAAAATTGTGATGAAGTTGTCTGTTTTTCAAAAATCATATTTTTATCCATTAAAATTCTCCAATTTTAAGCACATAATTTAGAGGATAAGCCCGAAGGGAATTCGGTTGGCATGAAATGACCTGTCAGCCAGTAATTATGCTATCAATACTGAAGCTTGTCCGGGATATGCTTTTTTGCTTTGGCATACGGAGCGGTGATAATCTCAACAGTTCGGTTTTTTACAGGGATATCTCCCAGCAACGCATTATGTTCGCAGTATCGGCTTCATATTTTAACCTGTATTTCAACTGTATGACGTCCTTATACAGACCGGGAAATTTTGGTTACTCTGTTTCAGACCGTTTTTTACAAAATGCCACAAAAAAAATATGTTGTCAAGCCCCTTTATATTTCCTGAAAACGGATTTTCAGCAATTTGCCATAATAGAAAATCCATGCTGAAAGGGATAAATAAAATGCCCACAAAACCGGACTTCGTTTTTTTACTGTATTTGTTAATGCGGAGTCAGCAGGAAGGATGGAAAGAAGAGTTGTTGATAACCCGTTATGAAGTCCTTGAAAATTGCGGTTCGGGCAAAGATCAGCGATGGTATAAGCGGCTGGAAGACAGCCTGAATCGTTGGGAAAATGTTCGTATAAAATTTGAAGGCTTATTTTACAACGGTATCGAATATGAAAAGCTGCACTTTGGAATTATTGATAGCTGGGGAATTCATAAAGATACAAAAAAGCTGGAAATCACTTTTAATCGGAAATGGTTGTCAAGAATAAAAGATTCCACATATTATAAAATGCTCAAATTTGAAGCTGTCAAAAAACTTCGTTCTCCGTTTGTATGAGATTCTAACATAAAATTGAAAAAACTTGCATATTAGCTTCTATCATATTTCTTGACATGATTTAATATGCTCTCCAACAAGGGGTCATGCTTGAGAAAGCAAATTTTTCTTCAATTAGCACTTTAAATGCTTTTAAAAAAAACTCCCTTTCAAAATCACCAATCTTGCTCGTCGATTTTTGGCTTATCAATTCACTTAATGTTGCCAAGTCCAAAAAATTTCCAACTTGGCTGCTATCCATATCATTAAGTCCGCTCAAGAGATTATCAGCCTGATCTTTTATATTTTCCCATCTTTTCTGTTGTTCCGATCTGTTATAATGTATCCCTGGTCTTCCAAGAACTTCCAATGCAATAGCTGTAATAAAGCCAACTCTTACGGGTTGGCTGGTAAACAAATCTTTACCCGACTTAAAACGTGTTTCCATTTGTTCTTTCGGCCTGTATTTATCAAATGCAATGTCGAATTTTCCCATATAGTCTATTGCTTCATAAAATATATTATTGAATTCTTTGTCACCTGTAGCCTCAATAAAGTCTAACCTTGTAAATTCATCTGCAAGTCTTTCTTTAGTATCAATTTTTTCCTTTCTTGCACCAAATACTAAAAAAAGCTCAATAAGCTGATTTGCCTGAAATTGTCCGGCACGAGAACGCCTTCTTTGGTCTTTTATAGCTAACACGTCAATTGAACTAACCTTTTTTCTAATTTCCTGAATCATGGATCTGAACACAACTTCAATCTGTCGCCTCAAATCCCATGGAACTTGCCCTGTATTTAATACCAGCATCCTGTAAATTAAGCTATTTGTGTTTTTTGCTATCCAGTACTCAATGCGAATCATTCTTTGATATATATCATTATTTGATCTAATCAACTCTGTTATTGCAGTCGTTCGTTGCATTCCGTCTATAATAGATATATTTTCTTTTGGCTGTGAATTGATTGAATCTCTGAAACTTTGTTCATCCATTTCCTCTATACTTCTGAAAGTTTGATCCGGAACAACTACTCCCAAGACAATAGGAGGCAATACAGCACCATTCTTCAAATCTTCTATCATTCTTTTACGTATTCTTATAGCGGTACTTGTTTTTAACGGATCTCTTTGGTCCTCTATACCACCACTACTTTCGTATGCTTGATTGATGATATTTAAATAGTCATGGACACTCATATCCAATAGGACAGAATAGCAATCGATTCTTTTATCTGATAACAGCTTCATATAATTTCCCTTTCATTTTTGTTGCCCAGTATAGAGGATAAATAATGCCGAAAGCATCCTCTAGTTGACAGGCATGAAGATATCTGTCTGTAGCCGGTTACATAAAGTGGCTGTCTCCCAAGTCTGGACAGGATCACACAGGTATCCGAAAAGACTGACGGAACACTCTTATCCGATATTTGTGAAATCTGGATACCGGCAGATAGACCGTGCTATCCGCTTCCATGTAAAAGGTGGGACACCCCGGTAATTATACAGTTTCCTGTAAAACACCATCTCCCTTTCAAATTTTTTACAGATTGCCACAGATAAAAATATGCTGTCAAGTCTTTTTTTTGCTGTCAAGTCTGCGTATTTGCGATTCTGTCGTCAGAGGCAATGCATTTTTATTTTATTAACCAAGGTTGGCATGAGGGACTTCTTTTGTTGCTTCCCCAAAAAAAAGAGTTTTTTTTATCTCTGAACCTCGCGTTGGGTCCAGTTGAACTAACCAGATGTCAAATCTTTTAATGCCCGGTTTCACCATTCCCATTCCTCATCATCAGTTAAAGGCGCATCTAACCATTCCTGATCAATTTGATCTGTTCTTTTTGTTTCAAGAACTTTGTCAAATTCCTTTTTCCAACCTTGTCTTGGTTTTTGTGCAGGTTGTATTAAAAGTCCTTCATCAATGACTTTGAAAACTAATTCCTTGTCTTCCAATCGGGCTTGTTGAATAATTGCTTTTGGAATTCTTATCCCTTGTGAATTTCCAATTCTTATCAATGTTGTCATATCCGCATCCTCTTATAATTCATATAATTATACATATAATCACAAACTGGATTGTTGTCAAATTCATTTTTAAGAACTGAACGCCTGAAATCAGAACATTTCCGGTGTTGAATACTGGTATCCGTCACTTCGATGTATCCGAACCAGTTTCTTATGACTCCGATCAAACGGTTTGCCGCCTTTTATCGGTGCCAGGATGAAGCTCCCGTTTTTTCTCGGGGTCACATTCTTCAAAGAGGATATAAGTACACGGACCGCAGTTTCTATACCCTCTACAAAAAAAGTTATTAAAGCTACCCCGGAAGATGATGCCTATCAAACCTCGACTCTTTTTAAATCTGTGTTCAGCGGCAGCAAGATCAAAGACTTGGAACAATTTTATTCAGATTTGAAGAATTCCTATTCAGATTTGAACGACCTGTTTCATAAAAAGTGTAAAACAGCGATGATAGATCAGAGACCCTATTGGAACGCTATGAATGCTTTTGCTAAGATGGTTTTTGAGAATCTGGAATTCCTATATCTGCAATTAAGGGAACCATCAGACCATAACATATACAGCCATCTTCCGACATTTATGTCAACACTTATCATGGGCTCTACGATTGCAGAATATCTGAAAAGAATGATGTATATTATACAACTAACAAACCGTGTTCTGGTAGCAGAAGACTTTGGGAATCTTTTTGAACCGGAAATCAGAAGGGAATCTGAAAGAAGAGCAGATAATTTCCTTGATGAGATTAATCAATACCCTGGATGTGAAAATATAAGAGATGAGTGGAAAAAGTTTTCTGAGGCTGCTAAAATCAGAGATGCATACACTCATGCCTTCAGACTTCCTTGGTGGCCCAGAGAAGGGAATCCTCTTGTTTATGGTTTCCCTGAAACTTTGTATTCTGATCCCAATAATAAGATAAAAGACGAGATATGGAAGTTTGTGAAAAACCCCGGGGCTTGGGAAAAGGAGATATCATCAGATAAAAATTTCAAAAATAATTTCATAAGTGGTGCTGATCTGGTCTATAAAATGCTTCTTGATGGAATAAAAGTTGCTAATACACTTTTCTTATCCTTCAAAGAATATATCAACCAACAAAGAAGGTGAAAATATGGGACTGGTTCTGGTATCAAATCACGATATTTGCCCCAAATCACAGCATCTCTGAGTCAGAATCACAGGGTTCTGCAAATCACGATATCTTTTGCCACAGCATCGCTGAGGCCAAATCACGGGGTTCTGGTATCAAATCACGATATTTGCCCAAAATCACAGCATCGCTGAGACCGAATCACGGGGTTCTGGTATCAGATCACGATATGTTCTGCCCCAAATCACAGCATTTCTGAGGCCGAATCACGGGGTTCTGGTATCAAATCACGATATCTTTTGCCCCAAATCACAGCATCGCTGAGGCCGGATCACGGGGTTCTGGTATCAAATTACGATATCTTTTGCCCCAAATCACAGCATCGCTGAGGCCGAATCACGGGGGTTCTGGTATGAAATCACGATATCTTTTGCCCCAAATCACAGCATCGCTGAGGCCGGATCACGGGGTTCTGGTATCAAATCACGATATTTGCCCAAAATCACAGCATCGCTGAGGCCGAATCATGGGGTTCTGGTATCAAATCACGATATCTTTTGCAACAAATCACAGCATCGCTGAGGCCGAATCACGGGGTTCTGGTATCAAATCACGATGCCTCCCCCATTTAAACACCCTTAAAAGTTGCACATCGCGTTAATTTGCAGATAACCTTTTTCGTAATCTGTATAACACCCAGTTTGGGTGTTATACAGTTTCCGTTCGCTATTCCCACTCAATCGTACTAGGCGGCTTAGAACTAATATCATAAACCACCCGATTAACCCCCCTCACCTCATTGATAATCCGGTTTGATATCCCCCCCAGAAGTTCATAAGGGAGCCTGGCCCAGTCCGCTGTCATGGCGTCCGTGCTGGTGACAGCCCGGATAGCAGCAATATTCTCATAAGTCCGCTGATCGCCCATAATGCCGACGCTTTTGATCGGCAGAAGAACGGCAAAGGACTGCCATAACTTCTTGTAATACCCGCTCTTTCTGATTTCTTCAAGGAGAACCGCATCCACTTCCCTTAAAACGGAAAGCCGCTCCTTGGTGATCTCCCCGATGATCCGGATGGCAAGACCCGGCCCCGGAAAGGGCTGCCGCCACACCAGTTCATCCTCGAGGCCGATCTCTTCTCCCAAGGCACGGACCTCATCCTTGAACAGATATTTCAAAGGCTCCACAAGCTTCAACTTCATCTTTTCAGGAAGCCCGCCCACATTATGATGGGATTTGATGACGGCTGTGGGCCCGCCGAACGCGGATACGGATTCAATAATATCCGGATACAGGGTTCCCTGGGCCAGAAATTCAGCATCTTCTATTTTCTGAGCTTCGGCTTCAAAGACATCCATAAAGACCTTGCCGATGATCTTCCGTTTCTTTTCAGGATCCGTCACCCCTGCCAATGGTGTCAGAAACTGGTCCTCAGCATTGACAAACCGTATATTGATGTCAAGATGCTGTTTCAGCACCTTTTCCAGTTTTTCGCCCTCATTCTTGCGCAGGAGGCCGTTATCCACAAAGATGCAGGTCAGGTGTTTTCCCACAGCCTTATGGATCAGCAGGGCTGTGACAGAAGAATCGACTCCGCCGCTCAGGCCGAGGATCACTTTTTTATCTTTGACAGTTTCCCTGATCCGGGCAATAGCGTCCTGGGCAAAGGACTTCATGGTCCATGTTTGCTCACATCCGCAAATGTCGGAAAGGAAGTTCCGGAGCATGGTTCTTCCTTCGGACGTATGCTCGACTTCAGGATGGAACTGAACCCCGTAAAATTTTTTCTCTCTGTGGAAGATTGCGCCCGCCTCGGTGTTTTCGGTGGAACCGATGTTTTCAAAGCCGGCCGGCAGCTTTTCTGCGGAATCGCCGTGGCTCATCCAGCAGGTTGTCCTTTTGTCAACCCCTTTGAAAAGACCTTCTGCCTGGTCGATAACGAGCTCTGCAAAGCCGTATTCCCGTTTTCCCGCGCCTTTGACAGTTCCGCCGAGCGCGTTGACCATAAAGTGCATTCCGTAACAGATTCCAAGAACAGGAATCTCCAAATCGAAAATCGCTTTGTCAATTTTCGGCGATCCCTCTTCGTAAATACTTGAAGGGCCTCCAGAGAGGATGATCCCCTCCGGTTTCAGGGTTCTGATCTCATCCACGCCGATATGGGGCGGCTCGATCTGACAGTAAACATGACATTCCCGCACACGCCGGGCAATGAGCTGGTTGTACTGGGAACCGAAGTCTATAATGAGTATCATTTAAAAATATCCTTTTTAAACTTAAACTTAAACTTGAACTTGAACTTGAACTTGCACTTGCACTTGAACTTGAACTTGAACTTGAACTTGCACTTGCACTTAAACTTGAACTTGAACTTGAACTTGAACTTGCACTTGAACTTGAACCAGAACATATATGTGAACAAGTTCAAGTTCACATTTGATTTTCAGGAAAGCACATTTTTGTCAACATTGAAACGACGTCGGTTAACAGTTTTTTCCCATTTCGGAAATTCTCTTCATGAAGTATTTTACAAACATCCAATATCGCGCCACATTCCATCGCAGAACCTCGCCTTAGTTGATCTGTAAGTGTAGCGTTTCCTTTTGGAATACTGTCAATAACCTGCACTTAAACTTGAACTTGAACTTGAACTTAAACGGACAAACTTCAAGTTGAAGAACAGCCAAGTTGCAAGTGCAAGTGCAAGTGCAAGTTTAAGTGCAAGTGCAAGTGCAAGTTTAAGTGCAAGTTTAAGTGCAAGTGCAAGTGCAAGTTTAAGTGCAAGTTATTCGCTTTGGCGAGCCAGAAACCGCTGATAGTCACACATCCTGGCAAATGCCTTCACCGCCCGCTCAGGCGTGGGATAAAAGACGCCTTTCAAATCACTGCCCTCTATCCGGTAAAGGGTCTGATCTTCCCCTGTGTTCAGAAGGCTCACGCCGAAGACCGGCTTATTGTGTTTCTCCATCAGTTTTATGACATGTTCGATATATTCTTCTTCAAACCGGACGAGGTCCTGTCTGGCAGATTCCACAAATTCGGGAGAATATGTCGGGTCTGCTTTGAGAACCGAGTCTCCGAACCGGCCGAACAGGTTCTTCTGGCCGATGATCCCCAGAACGATCACGGCATCGCAGCCATCCCATTTTGAAAGTATCTCGGTGATAATTATCGGCATGGAACTGTCCCTCTGGCCCACAATATCCACCGGATTTGAGCGGCTCCAGTAAGGCGGGAGTATCTGATCGATCTGTTCTATGATTTCAGGTGAAAGTTCGGGGACCTCAAGCCCGTTGTCAGAGCACAGGTCGGCTGCCACAACCCCCCAGCCGCCGCCAAGGGTCATAATTGCAACCCGATTTCCCGCGGGCAGAGGCAGCGAGGAGAACGCGGCGGAAAGATCGAGCAGTTCCATCGGATTCTCCACATTTATAATGCCCGTCTGTTTGCAAACTGCATCAAACACACCCGAATCCGAAGCCAGCGCGCCTGTGTGGCTTGCAGCGGCCTTTTTTCCCGCCTGAGTGCGTCCCCCTTTTAAAAGGACAACCGGTTTTCTTTTGCTGATACGGCGGGCGGATTCAAAAAACCGCCGGCCGTCTTTCACGCTTTCGATATAGAGCATAATGATCCGGGTCCGATCATCGAGTTCAAAACCTTCGAGATAATCTTCGATGGTGATCATGGCTTCATTGCCGGAGCCTGAGAAACAGCGGACGCCGATCCCCTGCTGTTCGGCAAAGGCTAACAGTTGGGTTCCCATGTTCCCGGACTGGGCCACCACCGAGGTGGAACCGGCCCTGGGGCATACCGGACTGCCAGTGCAGTAGAGCCGGATATGCGGGTTGCACAGGCCCATTGTATTCGGGCCTGATACCAATATGCCGGCTTCCCTTGCCTTTTCAATCAGCGCTTCCTCCAGTTCTCTTCCTGCTTTGCCGATTTCTGCAAAACCGGAGGTGATCAGAAGCATGTTCCGTATCCCTTTCTCTTTGAACTGGGGGATCAGTTCCATGACGCCCGCGGCCGGTATGGTGACAACCGCCAAATCCACTTTGTCGGGAATGTCGGCAACGGACGGATAAACCTGCCGGCCAGCGATGGTGCCGCCTTTCGGGTTGACAAGCCAGATTTTGCCTTCATACCCTCTGCTGATGGTGAGGGTCGGCAGCATGTGACCCCATTTGCCCATCTGGGCGGTGGCACCGACAAAAGCAACCGATTTCGGGTGAAAGAATTTTCCCAATAACAAAAGGTCAACAGGGGGAGAGGGCGGTTTTTCCGAAAGAATCCGGTCTTCTGCAAGAACGACCAATGCATCAACCGCGCAGACTTCACCGTCGGGGGTGATCAGCAACGGGTTTATATCGATCTCGGCAATATCGGGATGCGCCATGCCGATACGGGAGAGTCCTGTGAGTGTCTGAATCAGCCGGCTCCGATCAGCGGCCTTTTCTCCTCTGAAATCGCCGAGGAGCGGCTTTGTTTTGATCTCTTCAAGCATGTCAGCCGCGTCTGTTTCGGTCAGCGGAGCGATCCTGAAGACGACATCCGAAATCGCCTCGGCGAACACACCACCGAGCCCGAGCATGATCACCGGCCCGAATTGTTCATCCCGGAACAGGCCCGCTGCAAACTCCCGTCTTCCCTGAATCTGAGGCTGAATCAGAAAGCCTTCCAGTTCATCCCCCGCTTCGGCAGAAACCGAGAGAGCCGCCTGATGAACGGACTGGGGATCGGTCAGATTCAGGTGAACCAGGCCCCGTTCTGTCTTGTGCAGCAACGTGCTTCCAAGCCCCTTCAGCACCACCGGAAACCCGATCTCCTGCGCGATCTTCACTGCCTCGTCTTCGGACAGGGCAACGGTTTCACTGATCACAGGTATGCTGAATTCTTTTAGCAGTTGTTTGGATTCGCTTTCGGTAAGTGATCTGTTTTTTGAGCGTTTTGCTTTTTCCAGCAATCTTTCTATATTCGACATGTTTTTATTGCTATCTGTTTCTTCCATTCTCCATCCTCCTTCAACTTTCCGGTTTTTAACTTTTAACTTCTTTATCCTCTCACACCTCCTACCACCGTTTTGTGATATGTGTTCCTTCGCTTTGGAATATGGTTCAGCAGGCGGTGTATCATAATTTTCATTTTTTGTGACTGGGCAGGGGTTATAAAAAATCCTGCTCTGATGCCTGATTTGAGCTTAATCATAATGATTTCCTTTTCTGGGATGGTTCAACCAGCTTTATCAGATTATCATATAAAAATAAACGGGTTCAAATGTTAAATTTTTTTAACAATAAGTAGCTGGCCATAAATTCTTTTGTTCACACCTCTGTGCCTTTCTCTGTGCATCCAGCATCCGGTACCAAGCATCAAGTATTGTTTTTTCTTGACAGAATCGGAAAATATCTTTAACTTTTTTATTAAAGAACAGTTTTTATGTGGAAAATTTTGAAGGCTCTTTCAGCATGGATAATTGCCCCGGTTGTTCAGCCAAGTTCAGAAAATATGGAGTTCTCCGTGGGCGGTCACGCGACCCTGTGCGAGCTGCCTGAGGTGGTTCAGGCTGCAAAACGCCTTTATCCCGATGAGGAGGCATGGGAGAGATTTCAGATCATTGAGGAGGATTTTCGGTTCTGTGAATTCAGTCTCGGGGAACAGTTCGGTCTGATAGTACTGAGCAATTTTCTTCATGTTTACGGGCGTGATGAGGCGCGGGAACTGCTACTGAAGGCTGTGAGTCTGCTTGCGCCTGACGGGTTTGTGCTGATTCACGATTATTTCCCGGACATAAGGGGGACGCGCTCCCCATAAAGGTCCTCTGTATGACCTGAATATGATGCTTAACACTTATAACGGCGTGTGTCATGAAAGTTCCTGCGTATCGGGATGGCTTGGGGACGCGGGAATGGAGTGGGTTTGTCGGCGGGATTTGTCAACGGATTCTTCGGTCATTATAGCCTCTCGAAAGGAATTAAGAAATAGGAATTAGGGGATCAACTTTTTGCTATCGAAGCTGTCCACAGTGTTCAGAACTGTAAAGCCCTGTCTGCTTAATGCAGACGGGGCTTTTTTGTTTGTTTACAGCGCATTATTAACCGAAAAAATCCCGGATGTGACTTATAGTCCGTGGATTTTTAGAAAAAGCTCGTTAATTAATATCCTTAAATGAAACCGACGCTTAAACAATCCGTTGCCAAGACAGTCTCAAATGCTCGAAAGCGAAGAGGTATAAGTCAGGAAGAGCTGGCTTACCGAGCCAATTTAGACAGAACATACGTATCCGGAGTCGAGCGAGGCGTTCGAAATATTACACTCGATTCACTTGAGCGAATCATTAAAGGGTTAAATCTTGATATATCATCGTTTCTCAAAGAGGTTTTACATGGGCTTACAACACAAAATAATGTGAGTTTACAATACAAAGTAAGATGTTATAGTAGCTTTTCAATTTTAGACGCTTTTGGTAAAAAAATCAAAGTCCATGCATCTCTGTTTGAGAAATCATTAAAGAGGGCACATGAAATTATTGACAAAATTGACGGATTTGAAGTCAATATTTCCGAAATTTTGGGGATGCGGAATCTCAGTGCGCTTATCGGCGAACTATTTGTTATATCTTTCGCAAAAGAATCTGGCGGCCTTTTCTTAAAGAACCCTCACCAAGACGGTTATCCCGATCTTTTACTCATGGATGAAAAAGGGAAAAAAGTAATAGAACAATTAAAAACGCAAAACCGACTGAAAGAAAAGACTCCTTTCAGCCCTTTTTTAAATGGTGGACTTGAGGTTAAGGCTACTTGCGGGGACGTTCCAACTCCTAAAGAATGCGCAAAAAAAAGGTTGGAAAAGCCTGATGTCGGGGATCAGCGTATTGCTTTCCTTAAAAGCTACAACTGGAAAGCGCATCACAGAGAAACGAACAACCTCATTGGGCTTCTTTGGGATTTTATCGATAGAAAACCCAGAATAGTTGCAGCTTTTTTCTGCTCATCCCTTGAGGAGAATGACTGGGGGAAAATAGTGAAGCCACGTTCAAAAGGCGGACGGACAACAAGTGTTTCGATCATGACACGAAAAGGTGTAAAGAAGATGTTTGAGAACTGGGTCATTATTATTGATGATCAGAGATATAGAAAATTTCTGAACAAATATAATAAAGCAGACTTGTTAGAATAGTTCCAGTTGGGTTGGAATATTTTTATGTTTTTCATAAACTTTTGAATCATGGTTTAAAAGCTGCAATATATGATCAAAAATAATTTTCATTCCTCTTGGCGGTATGCTCTCTCCGACAGATTCCCGGATAAGTTTGTCGGAAACACGCCCACCGTCAGACCTTTTCCATTCATACTCGAAATCTGTTATCGTATGCAACAACATCGCTTCATAAAGAGACAGGACTCTGTTTTGTGAGGGATGCAGTTTGTTGTCACTGCATGCATACGACAGATTTCTTGTGAGAGTGCTTGCTGGGAGATCCCAGTTCATACGCTTGTAAGCACTTGTATAACCTTTCATCAGGCGTAGTTCGTTTCCTTTTCTGACCCAGGGTCTTGGAATGAGTTCGCCGCATTTCTCACAATATAATGGTGTATTATGATGTGATCTGTTGATCCCGTCAGTTCCGCGTGATGCACCGTGCGTTACATTTTCCTGATAAAGACACCTGGGATTAACACATTGATTGTCAAATGCTCCTTTTTCGGGTGGTGTGTTCGATACCCAGTAGTATTTGTCTTCATCCAAGAAAGGAACCCTGTGAAAAGGAATGTCATCATTTGCGGAAGTCTCTTTTTTTCCAGCGTCCAATGGCGGCAAGTTCCCAATAACCTCTCGAACAGTCATCCATGGAGCGAAACCGTTTTTCGGGTTTTGGGAATGAGTTCGTGGTGGCAGGACTGTTTTGAAAACGGACATGTATTTCAATGCAAACGGATCTCGTGAGAATACAGTAATGAGCCGTTGTCTCCGCTGAGGAACACCATAGTCTGCAAATTCAACCTTTCCCCAACTTCCTTTATAAGACTCCCCGAGTCTTTCTCTGATGTAGTCCAAAATGTAAACAAAATCTTCAGTACCATTTTTTGCTATGACGGTATTCTCCATTTCGGTTACATTTTCCATGACAAGCACTCTGGGTTGCAGAGCCACTGCAATATTGATTGTTGGAATGACGAGTTGGTTGCGTGGGTCAAGTTTTGGTTTTTGACCTTTGCGAATAGCATTTAGTAATTTACCCCGGCCATTTTTCGACATTCCTTGGCATGGTGGTGTGGCAAACAAAATGTCTAATTCTTTTCCGGCTAATCGATGTCTAACCTCTTTGACAATATCTTTTTCCAATTTCCAAATGTCACCGACAAAGGTTTTGGCAAAAGGAAAATTGTGCATAAACAACGCTGCGCGTTCGGATATGATCTCGTTTGCAACAAGTGCTTTTGCACCTGCTGCATGGAGTGCAATATCACCTATGCCTGATGAACAGAACAGACTTGCTGCGGTTAGTGGTCTCTGAAAATTCATATATTGCCCATTAGTGAAAGAAACTTCCATGAAATTTTTTTTCATCCCGGTGATGAAAATGTATTTTCATGCTGTGTACAGGACAAAAAAATTCGGATGCCCGAAAACCGCACGCTGTCATTCCGGGCGGAAATGCCGGGAATCGGCAGGATTCCCGGCATTTCCGACCCGGAATCCACTTTTTGTCCTGTACTTAGGTTGAACAGACCATGTGGTCGCTGCCATTGGCGCGTCACAGTCTGCAAGATACGGTGCCGATCTGATCTGTTACATTACCCCTGCTGAACACTGGCGCTTCCCAATGTGCAGGATGTCATCGAAGGGGTCAAGGTGGCCCGTCTGTCTGCCCATATCGGTGACATAGGTAAGTATCCTTGCCACAACTCGCCCCTTGACCTGGCCATGAGCAAGTCCCGGCGGAATTTGAACTGGGAAGATCAGTTTAAATACGCGCTGTTTCCGATGCAGGGCAGGCGCATTGAGCCGTACACTGATCTGCACTAAAGCGCGGGGTCACGCGACTCTGTGCGATCTGCCCGAGGTAATTCAGGCTGCAAAACGCCTTTATCCCGATAAGGGAGCATGGGAGAGATTTCAGGTCATCGAGGAGGATTTTCGTACTTGTGAATTCAATCTCGGGGAACAGTTCGGCCTGATCATACTGAGCAATTTTCTTCATGTGACGAGGCGCGGGAACTGTTACTGACGGGTTTGTGCTGATTCACGATTATTTCCCGGACATAACGGGACGCGCTCCCCATAAGGGGCCTCTGTATGACCTGAACATGATGCTTAACACTTATAACTGTGTGTCATGAAAGTTCCTGTGTATCGGGATGGCTTGAAGACTCGGTAATGGGGTGGGTTTGTCGCAGGGATTTGTCAACGGATTCTTCGGTCATACTGGCATCCCGGAAGGAATTGGGAATGAGTCCGCGGTGGCAGGACCGTTTTGAAAACGGACATATACAGTAATGAGCCGTTGTCTCCGCTGAGGAACGCCATAGTCTGCAAATTCCGCTTTTTCCCAACTTCCTTTATAAAACTCCCCGAGTCTTTAGCCATTATTTTTAGCCCGGTTTTTGGCCCCTAAAAAATTTGGCCGCAATGCCCGTTTTAACAGGAATCGGCTTAAATATCAGGGGACCGGAAAGAGGACAAAGAAAATTAGACGGCCTAACGCAAAAGTCAGCGGCAAATGGGGGCTGGATCGCTAGCGGAAGTCCCCATTTGTCCGCTGGACTGTCGGGTTAGGCAGCGCGGGACTATTTCAAAGTTAACAAGTTCCAATCAACTAACTTTTTCTTTACATACTCCCGTATTTCAATTGCTTGTTCCTTGGTAATCTGGATATCGAATGTGTGTATTAATTGGTTTCTGAGATTAAGAAACAAAAGGGATTTTTCAAATTCTTCGTTCGATATTTCACCTAGAGAGTACATATAATTCAATACGCTTTTATCTGTAGTCACATCAATTGGAACGCCATGCTTATACCCGACTGTACGCATTCCTGAAATATAAACTGACCAAAGATAAGGCAAAGCTAAATCGTAACTTTCTGTTTCAAAAAGACGATCAAGTTTATGAAGTATTTTCGGGAGTGCCTCTGGATCGAAATCTGATTTGATTACAGGATGTTCAGATTGATATTGGTCATCGACCGTAGTAAGCATAAACCGCCAATTTTTTTGCTTGCTGACCGTTTCAGCGATATGTTTGTATCGTTCGATAGTTCGTGGTGTACTTCTTGACTTAACTTCAACGATTAGGTTCTCTTTATTATTTGTAGCAAAAATGTCCGGACGGTAGTTTTGCAGATCAAATGGAATCATTGAGGTGTCAGGCTCAATGGATACTGTATATCCATTATCTTCAAGCTCTTTAGCGATGGTTTCAATCGCAATACGTTTCCGCTCATTCATCATTTCTTACCTCACAATTCAATTCATTTGATAGCATAATACGCACATAAACACATTCAGTTCCACCAATTACTGCATCAGATAGCATGTCTGGCAGTCCGATAATATCTATTGGCTGAGACAAAAGCCTCATGTGACCTGTTATATCCCAAATTAGGCTATCGTCAGAATAGACCAATGTGCTCAACGCATCTTGTATTGGCTTAATGATGTTATTGATGTCTGCGGGATCATCCTCGCACAAATAGACAACGGTAAATTTTAGAGTACCTGATTTGATTGGCTTTTTTTTCCACATCGAAAAAGCGCGTCCATATACATAATTCTTCCAAGCAGTTTTATGCTTTGAATCTTTTGCCTGATGGGATAGGGGCCTTCGGGGTAATAAAAATTCAATTAGTGTTGTCATTATTTATAAATCCTGCCCAACATTAGGACACGGACGTATCCCGGATGAAATACGGTAATATTACCGTGTTCCATATTTGCCGGAACATGAGGCCGGATTACAGTGTCACCTGCTTTTTTGGAATGCTCCCCTGACAAACTGCCTTTCACACTTACCATATAACTGTATAATACCCTGAATCATGGTTTATACTGTTTCAGTATAATACCATGCCCGGGAGTTTATCCGGTTTCTGTACAAATTCTGATACCCTGTTCGGCAGCCGACAACAAGTCTTTGACCCGCTTTACCCAGTCATTGGCTCTGCTTTCAACATAAGGCTTATCAATTTCTGCCATACTTCTGTCCCTTGATTAGGCATGGCAATAAGCTCACCAACGGCATTTTTATTCTGATCCCGGTTTCATGAGTTATTGTTCAGTTTTTTTCTTTTCAACTATTTTATCTGTATATCCCGATAATTAAATTGCTGACTTTTGCAAGTTAAGATACCCATCAGCTATCATTGTTTCCCGATGATGTCAAGGGAGAAGTCTGATCGAAACGCGGACAATTCAAGCCAAACTTCGGCATCCTTCATAGTTTACTGTAGAACGATTTTCCAAATCGTTCAAAACTCCGGCAATTTGAGTTGATGCCTGTAGAACCTGATGTAAAACGAATATTTCAGTTGATTAAAAGTGGATTCCCGCTTTCAAAGTCAAGTTCCTGAAGTCAACAAGTTGAGACCGTCCAACGCCGCGGGAATGACATTTTGGATGGGCCGACATATCTGTAGAGCCTGATGCAAAACGAATATTTCCGAGATTGCTGATCTGAATGGCTGCAAATTCAATAATCGCTCGGCGTGATTTTGTTTCAATCCACACTCCCGCATGGAGCGACTTTCCCGCCTTTCGGCACCAGAGATCAACGGTTTGTCGCTTTCAATCCCACACTCCCGTATAGGGAGCGACTTTCCCGCCAGATATCAACGGTTTGTTGCTTTCAATCCCTACAGTTATGGTGCTTCATTTGTCTGATCAGACCTCGGATGTGATAACCTTGATTTTGTTGGGCCTGAGACAAAAAAAGCCCCGTCACTTACGCTGGCGGGGCTTTTTTTGCGATTCTGTCTTAACAATAGTTCGGACATTTTTCATGATGTCGGGAAGGAACCGCCGACACGCCCTGCAAAACGGGCATCCCGGTTTCGGGAAGTCCGCGCTGTCCCGTTCCCGAAACAACGGTCTGAGGGCTTTTCACAAAAACTGTCCGAACTATTACAACAAATCATAAATTCGTCCCCCCTCTCTTATAATAGATAAAAGGGACGAATTTACGAATTGCTGTACTATTGTATTTCTGAAAGGTAATGCTTGGGTCAAGAGACTTGCTAACAGCCTCCGAATATTCCCGAAAGATTAAGGAGGCTGATAAAGCGGTCACTTATTTATAGTAGCCTGCTCCCACAAAATAATTCTCATCAACCTTCAGAATATAGCTGGATTTATCTGACGGATCTTTTTCACCTGGTTTGGGCCACTTATAATCAACCCATCCTGAACCTTTTTCCTTTCCAACCTTAACGAATTCTTTGAAGAACTCTTTGCCACCTTTATCCTTAAGACTACTCAGGTCTCTTCCTATCAATGTGGGTTTCATGGGATGGGCTATCATGACCCCTCCGCGCATTGCAAAGACATACACGCTGCCCTTTACGAATTTACCGTCTTTCTTGTTAATTTCACACAGGGCACCTGTAAAGTCGTCCTTCATCATTTTAACTGCTGCCTCACATTTTGCTACGCACTCTTCCTTGTCACCTGCAATGGCAGTTCCTGTCACACACAGCCCGAGCAGTGCAACCAATGTAAAAATCGCAAACTTTCTCATGCTTCCTCCTCAAAAAAATTTATGATTAAATAAAAAAACATGGGCATCCCTCATTTGTCAGTTGACACTTTTGAAAGAACGAACTCATCCGCGTATATCTGCGTCCCGTTGTTCTTCAAAAGAAGTGCAAAGTATTTTTGAACTAATATGAAAGATGCCAAAACATAACCGATAAAACCAATCCGAAACCTGCTTTCACCTCCTTCCACTGTGATTGTTTCAGCAAATGAGGGATCAGACAACTATCATGCCGTTTTTTGAAGTAAATCATCAATATGAAGGTTAAGTCTGAAACGAACCACAACTTGCCCGCCCTCTTTTTGGTGCCTGGGGCGAGAATCGAACTCGCACGACCACTGAGGATCAAGGGATTTTAAGTCCCTTGCGTCTACCTATTCCGCCACCCAGGCATAAGTTATGAAAACTTTTCGTCAACAAAGCTTGATTAGACTCTTCATATCTTTTTATGTAAGTCTTGTCAAACAATATTTGATCTGATAATAAAACTCCATGCAAAAAACATCAAGAACATCTGATCATCCGCTTTTAATTCTGGCCTCCAAATCCCCGAGACGCCGCTATCTGCTGGAGCAGGCCGGACTTTCATTTTCTGTTATTCCAAGCAGTTTTGATGAAGACACGATACCTTTGCAATCCCCTGAATTATATGTTAAGGTGTTGGCCGAAGCTAAAGCCGGGGAGGTGGCAGAAAAATATCCCCACAACTGGGTGATCGGCGCGGATACCATTGTCCTGATCGACGATACCATACTCGGCAAGCCTGCTTCAAAGGAAGAAGCCCGATCCATGTTAAAACGCCTCAGCGGGCAGACCCATCATGTGCTTACGGGATATTCCATCATCTGCAAAGCAAAAAACCGGAATTTTTCGGAAACCGTCAAAACCCGGGTGCTTTTTAAAAGCCTGACCGATCAGGAGATTGAATGGTACATCCACACAAAAGAGCCTTTTGACAAAGCAGGCGCTTACGCCATCCAGGGACTTGGCACATTCCTTGTGAAAAGCATCAGCGGCTCTTATACAAATGTTGTCGGGCTTCCGGTCTGTGAAGTGATTGAGTTTCTTATAAAGGATGCTGGATGCTTGATGCTGGATGCTGGATGCTTGATGCTGGATGCTTGATGCTCGATGCTTGATATTTGATGCTGGATGCTTGATGCTTGAAGCATCAAGTCTTGAAGCTTGAAGCATCAGACATCAAGCATCAAATATCAAGCATCGAGCATCAAATATCAAGCATCAAATATCAAGCATCAAGCATCAAGCATCAAGCATCAAATATCAAGCATCAAATATCAAATATCAAATATCAAGCATCAAGCATCAAGCATCAAGCATCAAGCATCAAAGCTGGAGATTCAAATTGAAAAAAAGATTGAAATCTGTTAAAGATCGTATTCAAAGGGCCGCTGATGGGTGCGGGAGGGATCCTGAAAGCGTCCGTCTTGTGGCGGTGAGTAAGACCATGTCCGTTGACAGGGTCAGGGAGGCCATTGAAGCCGGTGTCACCATTTTGGGTGAAAATTATATTCAGGAAGCCAGGGAGAAGATCAGCGAATTGTCATCTTATCCGGTCTCCTGGCATTTTATCGGCCATCTTCAGACGAACAAGGCAAAATACGCGGTGAAGCTCTTTGACCTCATCCACTCGGTGGATTCGCTTAGGCTGGCCCGGGAACTGAACAAACAGGCAGGCAAAATCGATAAAGTTCAGGAGATACTGATACAGGTCAATATCGGAGAGGAGGCTTCCAAATCAGGTGCCGCTGTAAAGGATTTGCAGGATCTGATAAAAGAAGTCGGTCCGCTTGAAAATTTATCTGTCAGGGGGCTGATGATCATCCCTCCGTTTTATAACGCGCCTGAAAAAGTGCGGCCTTTTTTTTCAGCGCTTCGGGAACTGCGCGACCAAATCAGAGAATCGGTCCCACCGAATGTCGGGATGGATGAACTTTCCATGGGGATGACCGGGGATTTTGAAACTGCTATTGAAGAGGGGGCAACCCTTGTCCGTATTGGAACTGCCATTTTCGGGAAAAGAAAGACACCAGCAGATTGATCTGTATGAATTTAAAAATGAGGCGATTATGAGCAAAAAAGAAAAGCTATTGGCTAAATTCATGTCAGCACCAAAAAAGAAGGATATAACATATGATGAATTAAAAACACTCCTTAAAGCTATGGGGTATGAAAAAGAAGAAGGAAGTGGTTCGAGAGTAACTTTTTTTCATCCGAAAACTAGCCATTTCATAGATTTACACAGGCCTCATCCTGGAAACGAATTAAAATTGTATCAAGTTAATATAATACAGGAAAAGTTGAAAGAACTATTAGAAATTTTAAATGAAAAATAAGCAATTATATTGAATAGAGTAACAGAGATAATAAGAGATGGTTAATATGAGCAATTTAATGAATTATAAAAATTACTACGGAAGTGTTGAGTATTCAGCAGAAGATGAAGTCTTTTTTGGTAAAATTGAATTCATTAATGATCTTGTAACCTTTGAAGCAACCAGTGTTGATGAACTGAAAAAAGCCTTTAAAGAAAGTGTTGAACACTATCTCAGGAAATGTAAGGAATACAATAAAGAACCTCAGAAAGCTTTTAAAGGCAGATTTAATGTCAGGATCAAACCTGAACTCCATAAAAAAGCTTCATTTGTTGCATTAAAAAGACAAATCTCACTTGATAAATTGGTAGAGTTGGCTATCAGCAGTGAAATAGGGAAAAAAGAATCTTATTATTGAATCATTTTGGGTCGTGTTCCATTAAGCTTGTGAAATTCTATATCCAGATTTGATACCATTTTATTTTTTAATGAAAATACTCCTTCATATCTGCTGCGCGCCCTGCTCAATCTATCCGATTAAGGTACTCCGGACAGAAGGCCTTGAGCTCATGGGCTTCTTTTACAGGCATAACATTCACCCCTACACCGAGTGCCTGAAACGGCAGGAAACTTTACGGAATTATGCCGAAATGGCAGATTTCCGCGTCATTTACCAGGATGGCTATGACTTGGAAGGCTTTATCCGGAACGTGGTGTTCAGGGAATCCGACCGCTGCGCTTACTGCTATTATGACCGTCTGAGGTCAACCGCCCTGATTGCCAAACGGGGTAAGTTTGATTATTTTACAACAACCCTTTTATACAGCAAGTTTCAGAAACATGACATGATAAAGGCCATTGGCGAGTCCGCAGGCAAATCCGCAGGCGTCCCGTTTTTCTATCACGATTTCCGCGAAGGATGGAAAGAGGGGATCGAAGAATCCAAGCGACTCGGATTGTATCGCCAACAGTACTGTGGCTGCATTTACAGTGAAAAGGACAGGTTTAAGGGTTAAGTTTTAAGGGTTAAGGGTTAAGGGTTAAGGTAAGTATTTCTAACCTTAACTCTACCTTAACCCTTAACCCTTATAACCTTAACCCTTAACCCTTATAACCTTAACCCTTAACCCTTATAACCTTAACCCTTAACCCTTACAACTCTTACAACCCTTAATACTATGTTCGGCAACTTCATATATTTCATAATCGCCCTGCTCATATACACTACCCATCAGCCCTCTGAAGGTAACTATTTTTCCCCTTTTGAAGCGTTTTCCTTCTTTTTCGGCCTGATAATTCTGTTTGCTTATTTTACCCGGGCCCAGTTTCACAGACTTGAACAACAGATTTCAAGGTTACCCAGGTTCCAGTCCGGAGACAGCCTCTCCCAGCTTGATCATAAATTCAACACGATATTAACCCGACAGTTTGTCATGGCTGTTCTGCTTTTTGCCATCGATATTTACGGACTGAACCTTACATCATTTTTTGCGGACATCTCCTTTTTTGTAAGAATCCCGACATGTCTGGCACTGATCTTCCAAGGCATTTTTGCGTTCTATCTTGCAATTGTATGGGCCTGCGCGTACAAACCGTATCAGAAGCTCTACACGAGCGACATGTCTGAGCGTTCTTATGTTCTGTCGAATATTTCATTTTGCGTGCCCATACTCTTACCCTGGTTCCTCCTGTCCGGAATTACCGACATTATCAATGTGCTGCCTTATGATCTGCCGAAAGATTTTCTTTCAACCACCGAAGGGGAGGCCATCTATTTTTTTGTATTTCTTTTTGCCGTTGCAGTGACAGGCCCGGTTCTGATCCAGAAGTTCTGGAGATGCAGGCCCCTTAATGCGGGTTATGACAGAAGACGGATTGAAAACCTATGCCGAAGGGCAGATTTGGAGTACGCGGATATTCTTTACTGGCCGATATTCGGCGGCAGGATGATCACCGCGGGGGTGATGGGGCTGGTAAAAAGATTTCGCTATATCCTTGTTACGGACGGCCTGCTCAGATACCTCAGCCCTGAGGAGATTGACGCGGTGATTGCCCATGAAATCGGACATATAAAAAAAAAACACCTCCTGTTTTACATGTTTTTCTTATGCGGCTACCTGCTCCTTTCTTATGCCACCTTTAATCTGGTCATATATTTCATAATCTACAGCGAACCGCTTTTCAGGTTCATAAGCGGTGCGGGGCTTAACCAGGCCACGATAACTTCGGCCATATTCAGTCTTGTCATCATTCTGATCTTTGTCATCTATTTCCGCTATGTTTTCGGGTACTTCATGCGTAACTTCGAACGCCAGGCAGACGCTTATGTTTACACCCTTTTTGAGAACGGAAAACACCTGATTTCCACATTTGAAAAGATCGTTCTGACCAGCGGACAGCCGCCTGACAAGCCGAACTGGCACCATTTCAGTATCGCGGAACGAATCGGATACCTGAAAAAATGTGAGAAGGACAAAATCTGGATAACCCGCCATGATCAGAAAATAAAAAAAAGCATCGCGGCATATCTGGCAGGAATTCTTCTGATCGCCGGCATCGGATATAACCTGAATTTCGGTGAAACCGGCAGGAAAATGAACGCCCGTATTTTGGAAAAAACAATCCAGCGGGCAATTGAAAGGAACGCTGACAACCCGGCCCTCCATAGCATGCTGGGAGATATCTGCTATGACTCCGGAAAGTATGAGAGAACCATTGCCGCGTATGAAAAATCACTGAAACTCAAACCGGATAACCCGCAGGTTCTCAATAACCTGGCATGGCTCTATGCGACATGCAAAGACGAAAGACTCCGTGACTTGAAAAAGTCGCTTACGCTCGCACAAAAGGCAGCGGCATCAGATGGATCCCCCCATATTCTGGACACCCTTGCTGAAAGCTATTATCTGAACGGTCAGTTTGAATCGGCGGTCTCTGTCGGAAGACGCGCCCTTGAACTGAGCCAGAAAAACCGGTTCTATTACAAAAAACAACTGGAAAAATTTATGAATGCAACACTAAAATGACGGGCCGAAGCCTGCTCTTAAGCAATACAAACCCTTTTCACCTGAATCAGATCGGTATTTCCGGCAAACACTTTTTCAACACCATCCTGTTTCAGCGTCCTCATACCATCAAATATCGCCTGGTTACGGAGTTCCTCCACTCTTGCCTGGGTCTGTATCAGCTCTTTCTGTTTGTCTGTTCCTACCAGGAGTTCATGAAGTCCCATTCTGCCCCGGTATCCGGTTTCGTTGCATTTTTCGCAGCCCCCCTCCCTTGCCCTGAGCATGGTCAGGTCTTTTGTATATTCGGAAATTTTGTTCTTTTTGAAATCTTCCGGCGAATACTCCCGTACCAGTTGATCAAACTCCTCTTTTGACGGATGATATTCCTCTTTGCAATCCTTGCAGAGCGTACGGACCAGACGCTGGGCAAGAATTCCCAGAACCGCGTCCGCAAAGTTGAACGGATCCATTCCCATGTCAAGAAGCCGGGTGACGCTCTCAGGCGCGCTGTTGGTATGAAGGGTCGAAAAGACCAGATGGCCGGTCAGGGAGGCTTCGATGCCGATGGAGGTGGTCTCCTTGTCACGCATCTCCCCCACCATGATCACATCCGGGTCCGCTCTCAGAAACGCACGCATTGCCGCGGCAAAATCGAATCCGATCTTGGGCTGCACCTGAACCTGCCTCAGCCCCGCCTGGGTGATTTCCACAGGGTCTTCCGCGGTCCATATCTTGGTTTCAACCTTGTTGATATACTTCAGCGCCGAATGGAGGGTCGTTGTTTTGCCGGATCCTGTGGGACCGCAGACAAATATGATGCCGTAAGGCTTGGTAATGATGCCGAGAAAGTTTTTGAGATTCAGTTCCGAAAATCCCATTTTCTCAAGCGGAATCGGCTCGCCTGCCGCCAGAATACGCATGACCACATCCTCCATCTGACCCTGAGTCGGAATGGTTGCCACACGAAGCTCAATATCATTTTCCTTTCCCGGGGCATATTTTTTGAACTGGATCTTGCCGTCCTGAGGTTTTCTGCGTTCCGCGATATCCAGGCCGCACATGATTTTAATACGGGATATCATTGCAGCCTTGTAGCTGTAGGGGATCCTTATATTATATTCCTGACAGGCCCCGTCTATTCTGATCCGGATCCTGACATCCTGCTTGCCCGGGTACGGCTCCACATGAATATCCGAAGCATCCTTCTCCCGTGCGTCAATGATAATCTTGTTGACAAGCTTTACCACCGCGCCGCTCTCTTCGGATACGAGATCGCTATCTTCGGACGCAACCTCATCCTCATCCTCAACGCCTTTTGCCAACTCGTCTGAGATGGCGTCTATGTCTAAGTCAAGCTTCTCCTGAGCCTTCTTTTTTCCGGTAAAAAGACTGATAAAATCAAGGATATCATCCCCCAGCGCGACGCAGAACTCCACCGGAGTGTTGGGAAAAACCGTCTTCACCCCGCTGATTTTCTGGAAGTCCTGCGGGTTATCCACGGCAACGACGAGTTTCTCTTTCTCGATGCGCAGGGGCACCCATACATTTTTTTGCAGAAAGGGGATTTTCAGCCCTTTCATGAGGTCTGTCGGAATCGGGGTCTCCTCGTCATATTCAACAAACGGAACATTGTAATATTTGCCGAGGGATTTGCCGATATCCTTTTTGGGGATCTTAAGCTGATTCATCAGGAAGACTTCGATCGCCTCTTTTCTTTTGGCGGCATCGGCGAGCGCTTTTTTGAGTTCCTTCGGGGTCAGCAGATGATTCTTAAGCAGATAATTGAACTTGTTGTCGGCGGTTCTCGCTGCCCGTTTGTGGTTATACAGGCCGATACCGATCATTCTGGCCAGTTCCGAAGCCACCTTTTCATCGACTTTGGAATAGGGTTTCCCGTCTTTCCGGTTGATTAGCTGGATAGTGCCCATCAGATACTTCTGAAAGAAGATCGGAACTGCAAGCGCCTGTTTTGTGACGACACCTGTCTTCTGATCCCAGCTTTTGTCGAATGTGAGCTTGGGATCAATGGCAGCCAGTTCCTTCGTATCATAAACATCTCTGATATTCACAAGCTTCTGTTTGTGAGCGGCATATCCCGCGATACTGGTTGGTGACACATTGATGCGTATCTCTTTTATTTCATTCCCGGTCTTGACCCGTGACACCAGTTCACGGGTTTCACCGTCAAGCACATAGATTGTGATTCTTTCCGAGTCGAACAGAGTGGCAAATTCATCGACCATGCTGATCAGGATCTCATCCAGATTTTTGGCGGTATATATCCTGTTACCGATCTTCTGGATTTTTATTTTCAAAGCCACATCGCGATCCGGCTTGGTCTTTTTCTTACTCGGATCAGTCACCTTAAGATGGGTGACAGATGCTTTTGTCTTCTTTTTACCCGGAGCATCATCAGATTTGAAAGATCTGAGACCCGGAATTCTGAGTTTGTTGGAAGTATCAGATTTTTTTAACATGGCTTATACCGAACATTATATGTTTTTGGACATGGTAGATAAAGACTTCCGAAGTCGGAAGTTTGAATGTATATGGCAAAAGTTCAAAGAGGAAAGACCTTTGACTTTCACATTTGAAACTCATATACATGACACGCCTGAGGCAAAGACTTCGGAAGTTTCAGAAATTTCCGAAGTTTGAACATGTTCCGAATCCTTCTGAGAAACCGGGCTTTTTGAAAAAAACCGGTTTCTTTCCTAACCGGGCGCATTCCCAAAAAGTGGGAACATGCCGTATGTGCCGGAAACATTCCGTTCATATTGCCGACTCCGGAAATCCGGCACGGACGTGTCCCGGACGGAATGCGGCAATATTGCCGTGTTTCACACTTTGCCGCCCGGAACATGAGGCCGGATCACAGTGTCACCTACTTTTTTGGAATGCTCCCATCCTAACCTGAATTTATGAATAATCAAGGCAAACATCAGCCCTGATCCTTATTTTCCAATTTCTGATAGTTGTCATAAATTTTTTTTAAGCCCCCGCCGATAAGCAGCACACCGATCAGGTAAAAGCAGAAGCGTGTAAAATTCATATAAAAAGAAGTCACTTCCATAGCTTCCATCTGGGACATTTTCTGAGGCATCATGTAAAATATTCCCAGCCCCGCCAGAAGAAGTGCAACCCCATATATCAACTGAGTCACAACCCATGACCTGTTCATGTTTTTTTCGTCATTCGTCATTGTCGGCTTAGCCTCTCTGAAGATTCAGCTCTTCAGGGTTCCCCTGAAAACCGCTTTCCGCTTTTCAAGAAACGCCGCTGTTCCTTCTTTTGCGTCCTCACTTGCCATGCAAAGGGCAAATGCGTCACATTCGATGTTGCATCCTGTCAGAAGGTCCGCATCCATGCCATTGTTAATGGTCTCTTTTGCGGCGCGAAGCGAAACCTTTCCTTTTGAAACGATAGTCTTTGCCGTTTTGAGGACTTCCTCCATAAGAGATTCATTGTCAGGGCATACTCTGTTGACCAGTCCGATTTCCCGGGCTTCGGTTGCGGAAATGATCTTTCCTGTAAATATCATTTCTTTGGCCATGTTTTTGCCCACCAGTCTCGGGAGTCTCTGGGTTCCCCCGAACCCGGGAATGAGCCCGATATTGATCTCCGGCAGACCGAACTTTCCATTTTCAGAAGCATAGATGAAATCAGATGCCATTGCCATTTCACTTCCCGCGCCCAGTACAAAGCCGTTCACCGCGGCAATTACCGGTATGGCCAATTTCTGGAGTCTGCCAATGATGGCCTGACCTTTTTGGGAAAAGCTTTTTGTCTCAAGCGCGTTAAATGTGACAAGTTCTGTTATGTCAGCGCCTGCAACAAACGATTTTTCCCCCGAGCCGGTAAGAATCAGAACCCGAATATCCTCATCTGCTGAAATTTCATCCAGCGCGCGTGAAAATTCATTCAGCAAATCACTGTTCAAAGCGTTTAAGGCTTTGGGTCTGTTAAACGTGATTGTCGCGATGCCCTCTTCAACCTGAAATATAATATTTTCGTATGCCATTCAACTACTCCTGTTGTTCCAAGTCACGCCCCGAACAGAAAGAGACTTGATTTTATAAATCTGCCATGGCACCTTTCATATTATTTTACACTTTTTTGAAGAATGAACTCATCCGCGTTTATCTGCGTACATCCGCGCCCCATTGTTCTCATCCGCGTCCCGTTGTTCTTTCAAAAGTGTCAACTGACAAATGAAGGTGCCCTGCTGTGTATTATATGAAGCTGATTGTAAAAAATTCATTTAACCCCTGATTTGCATTTTATATTAAGTAATAATAAAATGCAATCTTTGCTCTTATATGAAATCATAAAATCAGCCTCTGACCCGTGCAAAATTATATTTTGCGAAAAAAGGACTTCCGCGAATTAAGTAAACAACATCCCCGGTATGCTCGGCTCGGACTGACAAATCCGGGCCGCTGCCGGATTTGTCAATCCGGCAGGAGCGGGAAGTTATTCGGTCACAGTTCCTAATGAATCTTTTAAGATCAGCTTCATTATAATACACTGTTAATTTCCAATTTCCAATTCCCAATTCCCTACCATAACCGGTCAGCGTGCGCCTTCGGGAGACCAAGCTCCAAGATTTTGGTGACAACTTTGCCAATATCATAAGGAACAAATCTGACTTCAATATGATAATTTGATGTGTCCCAGATCACATATTTTGCATTGTTGTCGCCGTCCCGCGGCTGCCCCACACTCCCGATGTTTATAATGTACTGCTTCTGGTCATGAAGAAATGTTATGCCTCTGTGCATGGGCGTACGCGTAATGGTCTCCCCGTCAAACCCGATGATTTCCAGTTCATGGGTATGGCCCACAAAACAGATTTTCTCCTCCATCTCGTTAAACGTATCCCTAAGCTTTTCTTCTGAAATCTGAAACAGGTAGGTGGTGGCCGAGTCCGGCGGAAAGCCGTGGACAAAGCGATACCCGTTAAAGATTTTGAAAAACTTCATCCTGCATATAAAGTTGATGGACTCGTTCGACAATAACGAGATCGTCTTTTGCAGGGATTTGCGGGCAACAGGGTTGAACCATTCCAAGTGCGCACGATCCGTTACCACCATCTCATGATTACCCATGACAGAAGGGATGTTCTGTTCACGGATCACTCGGAGTACCTCATCCGGTTCAGGTCCGTAGCCGATGTTGTCTCCCAGACTGATAATAGCACCGACATTGTATCTGTCAATATCAGCCAATACTTCCCTGAATGCTTCAAGGTTGCCGTGAATATCGGAAATAACCGCGATTCTCATAATTTGAAATCTGAAATCTGAAACTTGAAATTTGAAACTTGACTATTCGGTTTCCGGTTTCCAGTTCCAAGTGTTCCCTGGCTGGAAAAAATGATGTAAAGGAAAATCGTATAGCAGACAATTGCACAAACAGCAAAAGCACGAAAATAAATTCCCAAAGGCGCGAGTATCAAAACTGTTAGCCAGTGAAATAAAATGGTACCTTTTGAATGAAGACGTATCGGAAAATCCTCATATCTGCATATCACGACAAGACCGCTCAGATTCCATCCGTATAAAGATGCGAAAGTGTGAAGCCTCAGAAGAAATTCCGATGTGTTCGGATTATAATATTCCGGAAAAAATTCAAGTATAATATAAAGGATTCCGGTGACTGCCGTGAAAAGAAGGAATCCCATACCCGATAGTAAAAAACTTTTCTGCTGTATCTGAATACCGAGGCTGACAAAAAGACAGAAAATCATTACAACAGTCATAAAGAGAACCGTGGTAATGAACAGTTGCAGGGCCAATTTCTCAAAGAGTATGAATAAAAAGAATATGATAACTCCCAGGTTGATCGTCCAGAATCCCGCATTCTTTAACACGCCGATGTTTTTTCTGAAATCCTTCTTCATAAACGAAAACATCAGTGACATGGTGATCAGTGAAAGCGGAAAAGAGAATCCCAGAAAGAATGTATCCAACTTCAGCTTGGGAAAAGATACGATTTTCAGGTATTCGTTATTCCATATGACCAGACAGGATATCACCAGACCGATGGAAAGGCAGAGGAGGGATGCCTGGTGAAACTTTTCAGAAACCGGTACGGATGATCTGAAAAATGCTGTCGGGAAAATTGAAAACTTCCTGATTCTTACCATTTCGACAATACCTGCAAGTAAAAGGGAAATAACCATGGCACAAGCATAAACCTTCATAAAAGCACATACTGCATAGCTGACAGCAAGTAAAGAAAAAAGAATCGTCATGCCGGATGGTTTTTTCCGGTTTTCGGTAAAGTAAAGAATGATCGTCCCGCCGCTGCACAAATTAAAAAGGAAAATGTGGAGGCGTTCAAAATTCCAGGTTTCCCCATCCGGAACAAAAAGATGTAAAAAACCGAAGAACAGCGCGGATGACATTAAAACCATTAACACAGATCTGAATCCGGCACTCATTTTTGTCCTTTCTTAATCTTGATCTTGATCTTGATCTCAATCTTGATCCTGATCGCAACCAGATTAAGATCAAGATCAGGGATATTTTAAATCAGCTTCCTGTGCTTCACACAGCAGATTTATAATATACTGTTAATTCCCAATTCCCAACAGATGGGACAAAGCCTCTTCGATATCCGGGTTCCGAAACCTGTATCCTGTCTTCAAAAGTTTTTCCGGTCTGACCCGCGTGCTTGAAAGTAGGACTTCCCTCCCCATCTCCCCGAAAGCAAGATTTATTGCCGCTGCTGGCACAGACAGCAGGGTCGGCCGGGAAAGCACTTTCCCCAGAGTTTCTGTGAACTCGAGATTTGTTAGCGGATTCGGTGAAACCACATTCACCGGCCCCTCCACCTCATCATTTATCATGACATGATGCATGGCGCCGATGACGTCATCTATCCCGATCCAGCTCATATGTTGCCGGCCGTTGCCGATTTTCCCGCCAAGGCCAGCTTGAAAGGGCAATAAAAGCTTTGCAAGGGCCCCGCCGGCAGGCGTCAGCGCTATTCCGATACGCAAAAAAACCACCCGAATGCCCTTTTCAACGGCAGGCGCGGCCGCTTTTTCCCATTCATAACACACCTTGGAAATAAAATCATCACCGCGTCCGTCTTTTTCTGTCAGTATCCGCTCCCCGCGATTTCCGTAATATCCGATGGCGGAAGCGCATATCAGCAATTCGGGGAGCGGTTTAAGTTCCGTTGCGGCTCTGGCTATCAGCGACGTACCTTTGACCCTGCTCTCGATGATCCTTTTCTTTTTCGCCCTGGTCCATCGGCCCTGCCCGATATTTTCACCGGCAAGATGAATGACTGTGTTGATTCCGTTAAGATCATCAGGGGTAAGATAGCCAGTGGCAGGGTTCCAGCAAACCGCTTTTTCTTTTGACCCGGGCCGTCTCCTGATCAGACGGATAACACGATGCCCGCCAGTTGTCAGAAAAGGGATCAGCGCGGAACCGACCACGCCGCTTGCACCCGAAATCAGGATGTTCACAGGGGGACTCTCCCCTCTTGCCAGATGTGCGGCAATATCCCGGGCGGTAGTGATATGGCGGTAACGAAATATCTTTTCAAGTTTGTTTCGGACCATGTCGCCGGCAAAAAAATTTCCAAAAGGATGAAAGCGCAGGGCATAGTCAATACGGTCCTCAAGAAAACACGCTTTCCTTCCATCAGGTTCAAACCTGTGGGTATGCATCCAGTGAGCCAGAGGGCCTTTTACCTGTCGGTCTCTGAAAAGCCGGTTTTCTTCATAGTCTGTATGCTCTGCAATCCATTTGAAGGGAATCGGGCCCGCCTTCATTTTTAAGATCGCCCGGGCACCTTTGCGTATTCCCCCCATACTTTCAATGACCTGAAGCGGATCCCATGGGGGGCTTAGCCTTTCAAGCGCGCCGGGCCGTGAATGCCATTTGAAGACCTCTTCAACCGGCGCATTGATATGTGAACGCTTTATAAAGACTTCTTTTTTCATTTGACAGAGCAGAAATTTGGTTTTGAATTCATGAATAATCCGGCCTAAGACTCGATACGCCTTATAATTTATGAGAAGTAACAAACTTTTTAAATATATTCAACCAAAATTTTCAGACTATTATTTTATCTGATAAAAAACATTAATTATGGCATCTTTCATTCAGTCGTTTAACTTTATCAACTGAAAAGTTCCTTCATTTTGCCTGAAAGTAGTGGGAGTGCTGAAATGAAATTTTAGCACAGTTTCGGAAAAGCCCGGTTCCGGGCGTATTTACGATATGAGGGAGGAGTGCTAAAATGAAATTTTAGCGCCGGAATGCACTCTGAAAAAAGTGCTAAAATTTTATTTCAGCACTCCTCCAGTGAAGACGAATTGAAAAGTTCGCAGTTCCGCCGGAACGCCGGAACTACAAACTGAAAAGTGTAAACCATAAATGAACGAAGCCTAAAAGTTTATAAAAATAGTTTCAAAAAATAGTTTCAAAAACTGGCATCCTTCATTTGTCGGTTTACACTTTCGGGTGTCAGGGTGAGTTCTTTTGCTCTTTGTGCCCTTTGTGCCTTTGTGTGGGATGTGAAATGCCGGTTGGAAAAAGCGTAAACTACTTTCGGCTTTTATGAAGGATGCCCAAAAACTCGCCTTTATTTCACAGCAATTCTAATTTTGGAAATATCCGTGCGGGACAGGCGCGGTTTCAGCACTCCGCGACTTCGTCAGAATCCGTCTGCGGTCAAAATCAGGGCTGTCAGCTCGGCCGGGACAGCTATGTCAGACCATGAAAAACCACGAAACAGCACTTATGCCCGCAACCGGTTTCGCTTATAATGACAAAGGGGTGAATTTCCAAGTTTCTGTAGTAGATGGACACACTCTTTATTTCATGGTAAACATCTCATCTTGTGAAAAGATGAACCATTGCTTGAAACTTTTTCAGCACTCTGTTATGCAGGGTTTGATATCGGCATGATATTAGTCTGATTAGTAGGGAATGACTTTCCCATTTTTTGCTCTTGCCATGCTCGCGTCCATCCGATTAGGAGCAAGATTAAGAGTCCGAATGGGAATCTTGTCAGGTCACAATTACTAAGTTCGGGCTATGTCCGCCGGATTTGTCAAACCATGTCCGCCGGATTTGTCAACCATGTCCGCCGGGATTTGTCAATCCGGGAAGCAGTTCATCCGGGAGCAAGCAGAGAGCCATGCCGACCGGGAACTTGCCAACCCGGTTGGTTAACCGAATTATTTGCATCCTTCATTTTGCGGGTTTGCGTTTTTCAGATGCCTTGCAGATACGCCCGGCATAAACCGCGCTTTTATGAAAGATGCGAAATGATGATCTGGAAATAATATGTTACTGCTTATTACTTATGTTTTGGTCGCTTTGGTATTTTCTTTTTTTTGTTCGATTGCCGAAGCGGTATTGTTGAGCGTCACGTCACCCTACATTGCATCATTGGAACAGAAGAAGAAGCCATCCGGAAAATTGCTGCGTCTCCTTAAGGATGACGTCAATCGGCCTTTGGCGGCAATTCTTACCCTGAATACCATCGCGCACACCGTCGGCGCTGCCGGAACAGGCGCTCAGGCCTCGGTGGTTTTCGGCAGTGAATCTGTTGGGATTGCGTCTGCCATCCTGACGTTGCTGATTCTGATCTTTTCCGAAATTATTCCCAAAACTCTGGGGGCAACCTACTGGCGCCAACTGGCACCTCTGCTTGTGCGCCCGATCAGATATCTGGTGTGGCTGTTATTCCCTTTTGTATGGGTTTCACAGAGACTCACAGGGTATTCAGACGCGCCCACATTAAAGGGATTCAGCCGGGAAGAGTTTGCCGCGATGGCTGATCTCGGGGCCCAGGAGGGTCAGTTGGCAGTGAAAGAATCCCGTATTTTGAAGAATCTTTTTCGTTTCCGATCCTCAAAGATCAAAAACATTATAACCCCGCGCACTGTGGTCTTTGCTCTGCAGGAGAACATAACCATTGCCGAATTTTTTGAGCAACAGCATCATCAGACCCCTTTTTCGCGCATTCCGATTTACAACACCGATCGTGATGATATTAACGGCTTTGTCCTGAAAGATGATATCCTCCTGGCCCAGGCGCGGGATATGCATGATTCGAAACTTCACGAATTCAAGCGGGAGATCAAAGCCATCGCAAGTTCAAACTCACTGTCGGAACTGTTTGAATTTCTGCTGAACCGCCGGGAACATATTTTGCTGGTCGTGGATGAATATGGCGGTATGGAAGGAATCGTCACACTGGAAGATGTTGTTGAAACGCTTCTGGGACTGGAGATTGTGGATGAAGCGGACAAAACGGTTGATATGCAGGCACTGGCCCGCACATTGTGGGAAAAGCGGGCGCGTCGTATCGGGTTGCTGACAGATGAAATGAAAGAGCCCACAGATGAAGTGAAACAGCCCGCAGATGAAGTGAAACAGCCGGCTGAAAATGAGAAGGGTTAAGGGGTTAAGGGGTTAAGGATTAAGGGTTAAGTTTTAAGGGTTAGGTTACCCTTTGTATGATCAACACTAATAAACAGGTTAAGGGTTAGTCGGGAACCCTTAACCCTTAACCCTTAACCCTTTTTTACTTTTTGGCCATCAACTCCATCAGGTATTTCTTTTTCTTATGTTTTTTGAACGCCTTTGGGCCGATCTTATCCCGAATGGCTTCTGCCAGTGCCGCCTTTTCCGCGTCTGTTTCAAGGATATCGATCTTCTGCATGATGGTTCCGATACGGCCCATGTCGTTTGCTCTGACCACCCCCAGTTCCTCGATCAGTTTTTTCAAAGGAGAGACCGGTTTTTGGCGAACCGGCTTCTTTTTCCTGTCTCTGACAATTGGCCCCCGATCAATCGGCTTGAACGCGGTTTCAAAGGTGCGCTGACGCCCCCTCTGATCCGGAGCACTTTCGGAAAAAGGCCATTTTTTTTCAGGTCTGGGCGCTGACTCCAGATCAAGAAATTCAAGTTTTGCCCACCCGAACGGGTAAATCCCGTTGGCAAGGGTTCTTGTTTTGCCCCAGGGGAGAGGCTTCCCGTCTTTTCCAATTCGCGTCTTGGGTTTGCGGACATCATCCAGGGTGATACATTCCACATGTGAAAAGTGGCCGATGCGGATAAGGGTCTCATTGGCCCGCAATTCTGAAACCGCCTGATTCATGGGAAACATTCCCTGCTGAACTTTTGAGGCTCTCGGGGACTGATAAAACTTCCGGTATTCTGCCTCATATTTGGGCGCGTAAAATTCATATAAGGCATTCACCAAAAATTTCAGATCGATTCTCTTTTTGTGAAGCTCAAAGGGCGCCATGGAAAATCTGAGCGGGTATGTGAGCGGTTTGCCGGTATGACAAAGACTGAATGTAACCTCTGTATGACCTTTCGGAGTAAGGGCCTTGTCCGGGTCCAGGGGAAATTCCTTTGATTCCACAATGACAGTGCCCGGGCTTCCCATGGATATGTCTGAAAGTTTCATGCAGCGCATGGGATCCTTGTTAATCTGGCCGAAAATTTTTTTGTTATAGTCATCCCGGCCTCTGAAATCTCTGGAAGTGACTTTCGCAATTTTAACAAAGTAATTGGCAATGGCCGTGCGTATGGCACCCTTTATGGAACTGCCGGGAATATAAGCCCGGGTGCTGATCTCGTTCCGGGTCATCGGACTGATAAGCACCTGATTCTTAGGGTCCTTCTTCTGAATTGCCCTCTGATAGACTTCAAGCAGTTTCGGGTTGTCCACCGGGATGGCGCAGCGGATCGCACCTTCAAAATTAAAATTTTCAGCAATGAATGACCTGATATTGGCAAAATTGTCAGAATCCATCATGCGGTAAAGCTTATCCGGCTCCGGATACACTTCCATCCATTTAATCAGATCAATCAGAAAAAGTGTCCTGTCACGAATAATGTAGGAAAAAGGATCAAGCTCCTGGCCTGCACCTACATGAATGGGAGAAAGGATATGCAGGTTTACCCGGTAATGAGTGTACTGTGGGAGAGGCATAATATCTCCTGGGTTGTCAGTTGACGGTTGACGGTTGACGGTTGACAGTTGGCGGTTGACGGTTGACAGTTGGCGGTTGTCCGTTTCAACTGTCAACTGGCAACCGTCAACCGTCAACTGGCAACCGTCAACTGACTACAAATGGCAATGTTATGGGAATTCCGCAATGACGAATGCGCTTGTCAGAATGAATGTTTTTCAAAAGCGGCCGGTCGCTGAGGCTGTCTGCACAGAAAAACACGGCCCCGGGTTCATACATCAGAACAGGTTTTTTAAATGGTCTGGGACTGCCTCCGTCAGGACCGGTAAACGCGAAGTCTCCTCCGAGTTTTCCGAACTTGGTTATCAGCCGGTAAGAGGCGCTGTATGTTTCCATGGCCTGGAAAGAGGTCAGTGAAAGCGACACGCGGGCGTTGGGCACTGCCACGGAAAAGCATTCCGGGTCAAATGCCTCGTCACAGACGATTGAAAGGCTGCCCATACCTGTGGATTTGTCAGCCCCGAAGCCGTTTTCAGGAAGATATTCGGTCAGGAACCATCGGGCAAGCGTGTTCATCTCCTCATCATTGATTTCAACATAAAGATCAAATCCGATGCCGTCATGATACCAAGTTTTTTCCTTGTAAAACGGGCCGGCGCTTTTGTCAGGAACGGTCCCGCTGATTCTGTCAACCAGCTTTGCAACACCCACCTCAATTTCGCAGACCTTGTCATCACCGGGGGTTTCCGTTATGAATTCCTCGTACAACTTCTCTTCCGAATAATTGTCTTTCAGATTCAGCCATTGTTTTACCGGGATAAACTGACGATTATCCCACTGTCTGATCTTTGACATGCCTTCAAAAAAGTTCTTTTTATCTTTTCCGAAATGTTTTCGGACAAATTCCCTAGTTTTCTCCATGTTCAGACGCGGCATGGCAGGTCGGGGCAGATACCCCGAAAAAAAGGCTGAGGAGAAAAGAACCGGCGCGGGGTTTCCACTGTTGTATGAATCCAGCAGATCGGAGAGATAATCCTCTCCCTGATGGTACAAAACCGCCCAGCAGAAATGACCGAAAAAAGTATCCGACATGAGCGGGGTAATCAGGGGGGAACCGGGTGTGATCTTGTATCGATAAAGCATTTAAAGCCCCATGTTATTGAAAATTAAATATTGAATACTGAATACCGTAAATTTTCAAATTCGATTTTCAATTTAATTCTACGGATTCCAGAAAGTTTTCCGGCTTCTGTTCGCCATCAATGGTAATATTAACAAACTGTATCTGTCCGCATCCGCGTGACCCCGCACCGCCCAAGGCATCCATTTCCAAAAGACGCATGGCTTTCAGCAGCGTTGCAAAATAAGATTCGGGATCATTTTCAAAGACCTTGAACGCGATGTTGAAATCAAATTCCACGCCTGCTGGCACACGCTCCAGAGGTCTCGGGTTGGCGACGCCGGTAATCCGGTTAATGGCATTTTCATATTTGACTTCCATGGGAAGATCGCCCTTTTCAAAACGCTCTTTCCATGATATGGTTGCATCCTCAACTCTTTTTTTGGAAAGATGCGCGTCCCTGACCACAATACGGGTAGGCCCCAGATTTTCAGGACGATTGGCCGCGGAAGTGCCGAAGACCGCGCAGACCGGACACTCTCTCTTGCCACAGTCACAGGGATTCCCTTTAAGCCTTCCGTCTTTGACAAATCTGCCCTCCTTGATCTCTATCAGGGAACGGAATTTCCCTTTCAGGGAAGACCCCGGAATATAAGGCGCGTTGCTCCCCGGCAGCGGATCCTTGATGATGGGATTGTCCAACCCGCCGATTTCAATATTTTCATTGGATGCCCCGATATGGAGTCCTGTTATCACCCGAATCTGTCCCTTAATGGTTCTAACCCTTTCCAGTTTCATCGTGTCTCCTTTTGTTGTTAGTCTGTTGTCCGTTGTTAGTTGTCCGTTGTTAGTTGTCCGTTGTTAATTGTCCGTTGTCCGTCGTCGTTAGTTGTCCGTTGCAACTGACCACTGACCACTGACCACTGACCACTGACCACTGACCACTGACCACTAACTAATTATTGCTAACGCCCTCAATCCCGTAGAAAAAACCCACGACCGCCTCGAAATGGAGCATAAATGCCTCAAAGTCTCTTTCCGTATCGATTGCATCGACATTGCTGATCAGAAACTCTTTAAAAGGTCTCGGTATCTTAGGATTGGAAGGATTTCCCGCATAACTGGCTTTTGATTTGACCATTTTAATCAGAGGTTTGACTTTGTCAAATCCTGTCGCCTTCACCTTTTTTTCCAATTGTCTGAATTCGTTAAAAAAACGTCTTAACTGGGCAGAAGACAGGGATTTCTTTGCAATCAGTCTGCCCGGATTCCTGGGATTTCTTTCAACAAAACCATCGGCCACTTGCCGGGCTTCCTTGTCAAGAAGCTCTGTGCGAATGGTCCCTGACGAATCAAAATAATTCATAAAGCCCCCTTTGTTTGTTCGGTTGACGGTTGACGGTTGACGGTTGACAGTTGTCTGTCGCAACTGTCAACTGTCAACTGTCAACCGTCAACCGATTCTATTCTCTGTTCAGGTTTATTGCATAAAAAAGCGGAATATTCAGCATATCAAGCTCGGCGCCCCGTCCTGAGGGGCCGACGGCAAAAATCTGATACAGCATATCGAGTTCAGGCTGATTGTGTTTTTTGCTTGTCCGGATATTTCTTCCGATGTCGTAATGGGCCAGTGCAAGATATCGGCCGAAGCTGATCTTCTTTTCGTGAGCAAATTTCCAATACATTTTGTAATATGCCAAAAGGCGATACAGGAATGCAGTGGAAAAATTTGTTCTTGCTTTTTCCTCCACCGCCTTGTCAAACTGATTCCCGATATTCATAAGTTCTTCGAGTTTTTCCCATGAAAGCGTGTTTCCCAGGAAGCTGACCGAATTTTTTATGCGATCCGGTCCGTGAACCTTCTTCGCTTCTTTCAGATTCTCTTCAACCAGCGCGGACGCTCTTTTTATGGGAAGTCCCGGTTTGGCGATCAGAATGCCGGCAGAGAGTGTGATGTCAGGATTCCGGGCGCAGAAATGTGAAAACTTCTTTCTGAGCATGAGAGAGAACTGAATCGTCTGCCGCCACGGCCCGATCAGGAACAAATCGTCACCGCCCGCAAAAACAACATAGATATCCGGGAACTCTTTTTTAAGCAGTTCCACAAGGTATTCCGAGAAAAAAAGGTTCAGCATTCGTGAGAGGGAACTGAAGCGCGCAGCGGATAGCCGCTCTTCCAGGCCCATGCTGAAAATAAGACCCAGGTTATCCACATCCGCTTTGAAAAAGGCCAGAAGACTTCTGCCCCGGAGTCTGTCTCTGCTCTCTTTTTTCGCTTTGTGGGCAATCATCGTGAAGGTCTTGGGCTGATCCGGACCGAGCTCCCGACCCTCCTCCCTGAAAAGATTCATCCATCTTCTGTCCCCCAGTTCCTTCTTTGTCAGTTGGGGCAAATGCTTCGTCATTCTGGATTTGCTGAAAGTTCCGATATCCTTCAGCGTTTCCACATGAAAAACGTCGCTCGGATCCGAAGGCGGCACCTCTGAAAGCGTCAGCCGGATGTCACCGAACAGAGGGATGTTTCCGTCGGCCTTGTAAATCAGATAATCCGTTCGGGGCAGGCGCGTTCCGATGTAGGATATCTGGTCGCCGCAATCCGAGCAGACCGGCTCCGGGATGTCGGGTTCGGCCACTGAATGAAGGCCGCAGAGGGAACAGTTCCCGCCCTCGCTTTCATCATAATCTTCTTCAATGACAGGACCGCTTTGGGCAAAGGTTTTCCGTAATTTGTGATATTTGGACGCCTCGAGAGCCTCGTTTACCGCGTCAATTTCCGATCCGAAGTTTTTCAGACAGAAATCTTCATGTTTCAACTGAACGGACCAGGAAAGATTCATGGTCAGCACGCCCTTGAATCTTTTGCGGAACCACATCTGAACACTTTCCTCCAAATCGTCAAGATGTTCCATGAACACCGGGGTCCGTGGGAGGAGGAGGATAAACCTGCTACCCGAATTCGCCATCTGACACACGGAAAAGAGACCGAGCCTGCGCTGTATCTCAATCAGCACGGATTTTGTCACCGCCTGGACAAAGAAGGACCTGGCCCGAAAGATATTTGAAAGTCCCGGGTCGCTGTTTTCACGGATGCTGAAAACATAGTCCTGAATACCGGAAAGTTCCCCGGCCAGGATGACAAACTTGGCATCCTCATCATCCCATCGGGGAACCGTGTCCTGATGACGGTGCCAGAGATATAACGCCTGGGAAATACCGGCCGCGCTGAGGGCATGATCAAAAAGAGAGACATCCGGCAGCGTTTCAGAGGTGCTCGACGGGATGCACCAGGTATATTTTTCCAAAAGGGATATCAGGCTTTCCATATAGAAGGGAACCGCGGCGTCCTTTAATTTTCCCAGTTCCGACAGGAACCGGCTGAACAGCGATTCATAATCCCGAGCCTGCCCCTTCAGCTTGCCGCCGCGGGGGAACATCCCGTCACTGCCCGGCTCTGAGGGAAACAGATTATGGAAATATTTGCCCGGAGACGTGAAACGGTGGCTGACAAGTTCTATTTCGTCAAAAACGGAAACAAGACGCCCCCTTTCCCGACCCGCTCCGGATTCTTCATAACCGGCGCTGTCCGCGCCTGAACTGAGACGGTCGGCTATCATCAGACACATTTCAGGACGGCTGTCTTTATCCGGTCGGTGGTGGGCGGAGGCGATTCCGGCGATTTCGGGACGAAATTCCTCCCATTCTGCCGGAAGCGGCAGGTCTTTTTTTATAAAATGGTCGGTGTAAAGGACATGGCGATAACGACCGGACTCCGTTCCTTTTGAAAAGGGCCGATCTGCCCGCCATGCAAATTTGCCAATGTCATGCAGCAGTGTGCTCAGAACCAAATTTTTCAGTTCTCTGTCCATAAGCAGCGATCCCGATAAAGTTCCCCGTTCTTCAGATGGCTGAGGAAACGGAGGTTAAATTTTAAGAAACCGGTTTTTTTTTGAAAAAAACCTCTTTTCTGTCTTCAAGCCCTTTTCATCAGGTCAATATTTCCGACTGAATAGCCTATGACGGAAGCGGAAATGTATAGGGTAAAAGTTTATTGTCACAATCCCTTTAAATCAGGTCAGTGTCTCGACAGATGATAGAAGTGAGTGATCCCTCCCAATCCCTGGTAAAGTCGCAATCCCTTCAGATCAGGTCAGCAACATTCAGTCCCGGAAGATCATCAAAACCATTGACGACATCGCAACAAGAGAAATGGCAAAATCACAATCCCCTCTGGTCAGGTCAGAATTCCCAATCCCTACAGAACTTGGAAATCTCTCTAATCTGCGACAAATAAAATCACAATCCCTTCTGAATCAGGTCAGGTCAGGTCAACAACATTCTTGATATGTCCAAGATGAAAGCCTGCTGGAGGTCGCAATCCCTTTATTTGTATGTCAGGTCAACGCGTCAATAGCTGCTCAGAATATATAAAAATATAAAATGAGATTTTGAAGTCTTACGGACTACAGCTCGTAAGAGAATAACGGTATTTGGCAGTCATTTTAAGGATATCTGCTCTGCCAGAATGTTATTCTTACACAAGACAGCCCTTTTCGCCTTATATCAGGCCGTTTTGTCTCTTTCACGAATTTGCCGGAGATTATGTTATCCGTAAATAATCAGTAAATCTGTTCGGGTTTGCCGGTATTTGCATAGTTGACATTATTGTCCCGCGTGTCATTTTCACTCGGTTCCCTGATTATTTTTTCGGTATTGTTGTCCCGCGTGTCATTTTCACGCAGTTCTCTGATTATTTTTTCGGCATTGTTGTCCCGCGTGTCATTTTCACTCAGTTCTCTGATTATTTTTTCGGTTTTCCTCTCACATCTTTCCGGACCGTACAAGCGGGAACAGAAAGATGTCACAACCGAAACAAAATCCCGCATCAGGTCTTCTCTGTCATCGGAAGTTCCGTTTGTTATCTCTATTTCGCAACTTTGGTTTTTCAGCAGAATTTTTAAATAATTAAAGCCGAACCGTGTCAGTCTGTCCTGATGTTCGGCAACAATTTTTGTTATGCGTGAATCATTCAGGAGTTTTGCAAACTCCGGACGTTTGTCATCCAGACCGGAAGCACATTCTTTTACAACCTGCCTTACCATGTATCCTTTGGCGTTACAATAAGAGACAAGACGATCCGCCTGAGTTTCAAGATTTTCTTTGTCTTGTGAAACACGCGCATAACAGACAACATGTTCGGATTTTACTTCCTCATCAGGGATAATAATCGTTCCTGTCGGAAGCTGATAAGCTTTCGGAATCATCTTTTTTTTAAAAAGATTCCATGCTGTCTGATAAGAGATACCCTGTTTTTTTGCCCACTGTGATAATTTCATATCGAATATAATAATCACTTCATCACAAAAAATCAATATGTCTTTATATTTTTTTATATAAAATTATATAAAAAACAAATCAAGAATCCATACCCTCACTGAGCCTGAGCCTTTCCGGATCGCGCTCATCTGTTGGGCATCTTTGAGGTCCAAATTTCATTGACAAGTCTTTCGTTTGCAATGTGGAATGAACCGGTCCTCTGTCCATAAGTGTAAACTTAGGGCTTAATCTTGCTCTTGCTCTTGCTCTTTATCTTTATCCTGATAAAGAGCAAGAGCAAGATAAAGAGATTTTACACTTATGGTCCTCTGTCCCGTCCTTTAATTTTCTGAAATTACATTCCGGGACTGCTTTTCTGATGATGCTGAAAGCACCTTTATGTCCGCGTTCAGCAACATGCCGTCTGAGGACTTGCAAAGCCCTCTCTTAATTTTCCTGCCGTTAAAGGGGTTTCACTCCGGGTTCATGCTGTCTCGGCAGGTGCAAACCGCTTTTATCTGCTATAAAAGTATCTGAGTCAAGCTTTTTCATAACATTCTGTCATATTTTTTCAAACCTGACCTTCCCCAAACCGAAAGAAGTCTGCTTTCCCAGGTGAACTTTGGTGCAGAAATCAATGAACGGCATATATTCCCCGATCTTTCCCTCATAAGTCACGGATCCCATCACCCCCCCCATGAGCATCCCCCGCTCCTGACGCTGGGAATATCGCCGCCAGTCAAACCATTCAAGGCTGCTGTCAACAATCCGAACATCTTCGGCTCTTTTGACAAGTCCCTGATAATCCAAAGGCAGCTCCCCATCCCCGTAGCAGTTAAAAAGCGCTGAAATCCGTCTCAGCATCACCCTCACCAGAACATGAAACGGCAAATCGGCCATCAGACGGTTTCCGAACTTGAAGCGAAGGGGAGTTTCAAGAACAAGTCTGAGCCGAAAGGTGTCTTTCGGGCAATCTTCCGGTCCGGAAAGATCGAGCGAATCAAGATCCCCTGATGTTTGCAGTGTCTGGTCTGCATTCGAGTAAATTACCTGGCCGTTCACTTTTACCGATTTCAATGCAAACTGCCCCCGCTTCCCGTTAATCCGCCTGCCGATGCCCAGCTTTCCCATCTGATCAAAAGCGTAAATGAAATAGGGAAGGTTGTGGTTCACCTCGCCGAAAAGGATCAGATGAAAATCAAAAGAAGATCCCTCGGTAAAATGCGTCTGCGTCATCAGGGGCGGCTCGATCACAAAAGGATGGGGAACCGAGGCAATTTTTGAGCCTTTGGGCGGTTTTGTGAAATCCGAAGTTTCAAAAACCAGCGTATAGACGCATCTCTGATTTAACAGACACTGGCTGCATTCCTGCCTTTTGAGGACACATACAACTTTTTTCATGGCATGGCCGAAAACGCCCCTGAATGTTGATCCTTTATAATAGGGCAAAATCGCCTCATTTTTAAGGCGACATAAAAACTGATATTTTCCGTAGATCATAGTTTGCGTCTTGTTAAACTGAATTGGCTAAATCAAAATGACAAATCATTTCTGATTTTTCAGACATGCTGCTTTTTAAACGCGGATGGAAGGGAGTTCCTCGGAGACTCCGTGGCCTCCGCGAGTTCTCCGCGGTTTGCAGGACAGGAACTTTTCAGCATAACCGGTCAGTCATTTTAATATGGCCTG
>JAUCGI010000161.1 GCA_030378035.1 Desulfobacterales bacterium HSG2 | reverse complement strand
GGGGGTGTGGGTTGTGTATGGGGTTGGGCCATGATAAGTGCTTGATATTAAAAGAATTGTCTGCTTATTTTGGCTTAAAAAAGGGCCTATGTCGCCCTTTTCGGGGTCAAAAAGGGCGATATAGAAAAAAGCACATGACAGGTTTTTTCAGTTTCGCAAGGAGGGCAGAATCCTATAACGCTCTTTTTGATGCCAAAAAGGGCGATATAGGCCCTGAAAACGCCTATAATTGGATCGATTTTGCTGATTTTTCAACTGGTTAGTATGGCCCGACCCCGTACAGATTGTCACCCCGTACAGATTGTCAAATCAGTGAGTGGCTTGCGGAAAACTCCGGAGTGCAAGGTTTACCTTGCAAGTGACTCGCAAAGCACTCCGGACGGACTTGCAAAGTAAACTTTGCACTCCGGATGCACTTGCAAAGTAAACTTTGCACTCCGGATGCACTCGCAAAGTAAACTTTGCACTCCGGAGCAGGTCAACCCCACTCAACGTGTGCCCGTGCGTTTCCACGCCTCCATCCCTCCTTCAAAATTTCTTGCCAAAGGCAGCCCCGAAAGCTGATGGACAAGCCATACATAGGCGGATCGGATTCCTCCGGTGCAATAATAAACGATGCTGCTGTCCGTGTCGATGCGGTGACTCTTTAAACGCATTTTCATCTCAGCGGCATTGATGGGACGTCGCTCCTTTCCCGAAAAGAAATCCTTCCACGTTATGTGGACTGATCCGGGGATGCGTCCGACAAGCCATTCCAATGTGGAACGAGTATCCACTATCCTCATGGCCGCACCCTGTTTTCTGATTTGCGAGGCAGTGGCCCTAACTTCAGGGCGAATCCTGATTGTATAGGACACCTGTGAACCGATTCTCTGATTCGCTATTTTTGTCAGAGGAAATCCGTATCTTTTCCAAGCCTGTATGCCGCCGTTTAGGAGACGGACAGGCCCCTGATGTCCGATCCACAGCAACACCCAGCAGGCCCATCCTTCTCCGCCCCAGCTCTCATCCGCATCGCCATATACCACGACCGGGCTTTTTTCGTGAATCCCCATATTTCCCAAAGCAACTGAGAGCTTTTTCGGAGGCCAGATGCGATAGCGTATATTGTTCTCATCTGTCCGGGTATAATTCTCCCACGAGAAGGATTCCGCCCCCGGAATGTGCCCTTTCTGCCATTCGGATTTCGGACGGGCATCCAGGATCACCCAGTTTGAAATGTTGCCCTTTAACTCGGAAGGCTCAGTCACAGCAAGATCGTATCCCATGACCGGGGTAAAAAATCCTCCGAGCACAATAATCAACAAAGAAAAACACAGAACTTTCGTCCATTTCATAGCTGTCTCCAATGGGTAAACTTAAACTTGAACTTGAACTTGCACTTGCACTTAAACGTGTGTTCAAACCTCGAACATTCCTGATTCTAACGGATTTTGTGGTCCCGGGTCACAGAATCCTTTAAAAGCAGGAATGTTAAGTTTAAGTGCATGTTTAAGTGCATGCCCTAAATGTGTTATAATCAATCTACTGACCATAATATTTCCGATACATCGAAACCGTATCCGGCATTCTCCACATTCTTTGCCACAAATAAGAGGAAACAAGCCGGATAACCTGAAGCGAACGCATATATCCCTTGCTTTTCCATCGGCGAGCCGAAACCGGGATATCTCCGAAAAGAAAAATCTGCCGGCCGAGCCGATGCAGCCGAAGACTCAGTTCAACATCTTCCATCAGCGGAATGTCGGGAAATACGTCTCCTTCAGTCACCGGTCTCTTTCTGAAAAACTGAACCTGGTCGCCGAAACTGATTCCCAGACAGACCATTCTGAAATCATTGGCGAATTCCAGAATGCGCAAGCGCCAGTCACTCTCATTGAACACACATCCCACCGCTCCCCCGCAAATCATTGGCTGACGTTTCAGCACGCTCAGTATTTTTGAAAACACCGGCGCACGGATTCGCGCATCTGCATGAACAATGGCGATAACATCACCCGTCGCTGCCCGAACACCGGCACCGATCTGACCGCCTCTTCCGCCTCCTTTCTCTATGGAAGCTTTGTGAGTCAGGATTGTCGCACCGGCCTGCTCTGCAAACAAAGCCGTTTGGTCCGAAGAACCGCCGTCCGCAACGATCACCTCATTCACAGCCGGGTCCCGGCGGATGGAAGCAATACATTCGATGATACGCTCGCCTTCGTTTAACACGGGAATAACAACGGACAGGGTCTGAGGCGATTTCGTATCGGCCCGGGATAATCCGCGATGGATGGCGAAATATATATCCCTGAAAAAAAGAAGCCAGAACGGCAGCCATTCCGACACCTGGGCCCATACGGGAAGCCGCCATTCCCCCGTATGATGGGCGATGCCATTTGCAATGAAATACCCGGAAACGGTGAGACATAAGACAATCCACGACGCGGTGGGCCGCAACGCAAGAAAGGGAATCATCCAGCTCAGATACCAGAAATGCACTGTCGGTGAGAAAATGAGAATCGCTCCCATGGCAAAAAAACATCCGGATACCGGGTCATTTCCGAATCTCGGATTTTTAACAGGGTGAAACCAGACCAAACCGATTGCCAAAGACACAAGAAAAAGCACTGAGCATATCCGAGTGGCGGGTGATATCCCTTGCAGCATCGCCCTGAGCAATCCGTGTACGGAGCCATTAAAGGCGAATTCGCTTCCGAAAGTGAACAGACTGTGAAAGACTCGTCCGCCGTCCAGAGGCAAAATCGTCTCCACAAAGGGTAAATAAGGGACTCCCACAACAAAGAGTATCAACCCGGATGATTTCAGGTTTTCACGACGAATAAAAAACGGTATTGTCATTGCGGCAACATATTTAATCTGAACCGCCAATCCCAAAAAGATAAACATCCCGGGCCATTTTTTCCGATCATAGCTGTGAATGGCGGCAAGCATGAAGGTGATCTGAATCACGTCAAAATGTCCCTGGCCCGAGAAGCTGAGGAGGATGACCGGATTAAAGGCATATAAAATCGCCCACCGGACATCGAGTTTCCGATGTTGCAGTAAAAGGAAAACATAATATATGGCAGTCAGATCAAACAAAGAGATTAAAATCTTGATCGCCATCGGATTGTAGCAGATGAGACCTGTGACGGCAAAAATGATAAGCGTCAGCGGCGGATAGGCTGCCGGCATATCCGGATGATTGATGCGTCTGTGGAAGGGATCACGGGCTGCCAGTTCCGCCAGAGCCGGATCATCCGGTGCATGAACGTAGGGGTTGATTCCCTGGCATATCAGGCGACCTTCCCAGAGATACCGGAAGATATCATCCGAGGGCTCGTGAAAAAGAAAGGCAATGCGGCACACTGCCGCCAGGATCAGGAGAATGATTTTGCCGGATATGTCGGAAAGTCCTCTCGGATACAGAAGAAGCAGGAGAATGCAAGCGAGCCAGATGGATGAAAACAAAAGGATAAACTTTCCTCCCGGAATCACAATTCTCTCCGCCACAAAGGGGATGGGAATTTCCAGGGGGTACGCTCCGATAAATCCGAAAAAACCGCCTTTCAGACAAAGAAAAAAGAAAAAACATGAGGCCGCGGCAAAAGGCAGCCATCGTGAAAGGCGAATGCTCTGTTTTGGGAAGATAGATGTCATTTCGATACCTTTATTGTATGAAACAGTGTCAGCAATCCGATGAACAGAAACCCGGCAGCATAAACGGCCAAAAACGGTCCGATCAGAAATTTGCCGGCGAACAGATAATACCCGAGTGATCCGGCGCAATAGCATCCCATAAGGATTTCAAAGTACATCACACGGGGCAGCCGGACCGAATAATGCTTTTTTTCATGCGCTCCTCGCTTCGGAGTTCGCACGAACTCGCTTTTTTTACCGGTTACGGCCTCAAAAACAGCCCGTGAGTTTGAAACCGCCACGCCCACGCCAATCAGAATCAGCACAGGCATGCACAGAATTCGAGAGAACCAGCCTTTGGGATAGGCCGCACGCTGGCTCACCAAATATATCGCACTGGGGGCCGTCATGGCAAAAAGCAAGATGAAGGCGATAAGGGTAAAAACGATTTTGCCCGGGTTGACGTTACAGGTCAGCAGCACCGGTAATGCAAACAGCGCGAGTATGAGCATTAGCGGATGAACCAGATAATGGGTAAGATGAAAGAAAGATTGTAGTTTTTTGAAAAAAGGGATCGGCATGCGCCACAATTGCGGTAACAGTTTCAAGGCCGTCTGAACGGAGCCTTTGGCCCATCGAAACTGCTGGCTTTTAAACGCGCTGACATCTTCCGGGATTTCCGCAGGCACGATCAGGTCGGACAAAAAGACCGTATTCCATCCTGCAAACTGCACCCGATAGGACAAATCCATGTCTTCTGTGAGCGTGTCCCATTGCCAGCCGCCTCCGTCCTGAATGGCTTCTTTGCGCCATAAGCCGGCCGTGCCGTTAAAATTCATAAACAAACCGTTCCGGTTGCGGGCAGCCTGCTCCACCATGAAATGACCGTCAATTCCTATGGACTGGGCCCGGGTGAGAAGAGAGGTTTGCCGATTCAGATGCCCCCAGCGTGCCTGGACAAATCCGGTTTGTTTATCTGCCAGAAAAAACGGGATGCTTTCGACGAGAAATTTTTCGGGCGGAACAAAATCCGCGTCAAAAATAGCGATCAGTTCTCCCCGGGCCCGGGGCAGTCCGTTTGCCAATGCACCTGCCTTGTATCCCGTGCGGTGTTCGCGTCGTATCACACGGATCCGATGGCCTTCGGACCGAAGCAACGCAGCCGTTTTGTCAATCAGCTCACGGGTCTCATCTGTGGAATCATCCAGCACCTGAATATCATGCAGATCGTCGGGATATTCCATGCGACAGACCGCCCGCATCACCCGTTCGACGACATTCAGCTCATTATAAACCGGGATCTGGGTGGTAATCATCGGCAAATCCGAATATTCGGTCAGATTACCAAATTTTTCCCGAACATCTTTTGAGATTTTTTCGGAAACAAGTCTGCTGCGTTGAAAGAGAGCGATCATGATGTAACAATTCATGCCGTAGAGCATTAGTAATATGGCTGCTGTCATATACAAAATGAGAAGACATGCGGAAAAAATATTCATAATTCAAATCTGTTTATTTTAAAATTTTTTCGGTACATTATTTAGCTGAGTACAGGACAAATAATGGATTCCCCTTCGACAGGCTCAGGGAACGATTCCCGGCATTTCCGCCCGGAATGACAGCGTGCGGTTTTCTTTGTCCTGCACACCTCAAAAAATGGATTCCGGGTCGGAAAATGCCGGGAATCCTGCCGATTCCCGGCATTTCCGCCCGGAATGACAGCGTGTGGTTTTCAGGCATCCGGTTTTTTTGTCCTGCACACCTCAAAAAATGGATTCCGGGTCGGAAATGACAGCGTGTGGTTTTCAGGCATCCTTTTTTTGTCCTGTACACCTCAACTGTGGTACAGGGTACTGTGGTACGGGGTCGGGCCATGACAAGTGCTTGATATTAAAAGAATTGTCTGCTTATTTTGGCTTAAAACAGGGCCTATGTCGCCCTTTTCGGGGCCAAAAAGAGCGATATGGGAAGAAAAGCGTATGCAGGCTCTTCAGCTTCGTAAGGAAACAGAATCCCATAACGCCCGTTTTGACGGTGAAAAATGCGACACAGCCCCTGAAAACGCTTATAATCGGATCGGTTTTACTGATTTTTCAATTGCTTAACATGGCCCGGCCCCATACAACCAACCCCATACAACCATGTTCAAAAGAAACAAAACCCCGCCACAGTCACATCATCCATCCTTTCATGATCGCCTCTGTGTTCTTCAAAAGCCCTGACAAGAATATGCTTCTGCTTCTGAAGCGGTTCCCTGCTGGCTTCCAGCAGGAGTTTTTTCAATTTTTTTGATCCCATGCGCTTTCTGTTGTCGTTCATCTGGTCGTGAAAACCGTCAGTGGAGATGTAAAAGGACATACCTTTTTCAATCTGGATGGTGTGGTTGGTAAATTCATAGTTTAAATCGGATCGCTTGTAACCGATGCTCATCTTGTTACCCTTGACAACATTGATCTGGCCCTTGTGAATGTAATACAGCGGCATCCGGGCACCTGCAAAAGTAAGCTTCAGATCCCCGTGATCTGAGGTTTCAGATTCATGGGGCTTTGGTATGAAACAGACGGCCGCGTCCAGGCCGTCGTCGGAAAGAGCGTACTCGGTATCCTGCTGAAGCGTTGTTTTCACAATATGGTTCAGTTGCTGCAATATTTTTGCCGGATCCCTGCACTGGTCAGTCCTGATGATTCGGCGGAGGCCGGAACAGGCTATCATGGTCATGAATGCCCCGGGAACCCCGTGGCCCGTGCAGTCCAAAACAGCTAAAAGCACCCCGTCCTCAAACGGGTAAGTATAAAACGTGTCACCCCCCACGATATCCCTGGGCATCCAGATAAAAAAGCTGTGGGGAAGGTATTTTTTAACCTCATCCAGGTTTGGCAGCAGAGAGCTTTGAATTAATTTTGCATACATAATGCTCGCTGTTATCTTTTTGTTGGACTTTTCAACCTGCTCAAGGGTGTTCCGAAGGGTTTTGTTCAGCCTTGCCCTTTCCAGATGCACGATAAGGCGGGCCAGAAACTCTTCTTTGACAAAAGGCTGAAGCAGGTAATCGGTTGCGCCTGCTTTGAAGAGTTCAAACAATTCAGTTTTGTCATCAACCACCGGCAGAAAAATGACAGGCAGCTCCTTGAGGTTGAGTTCATTCCTGATCTTTTTGCAGAGTATGTCTCCGTTCATGCCCGGCATCATAAGGCCCGTGATAACAATGTCTATGCCGGCAGTTTCGGCACTTATTGTTTCAAACGCCTGAACTCCGTCAACTGCCTCAACCGTAGTTACGCCTTCTCTTCGCAGACAATCCGATACCATGCGGCGGGAAGCGATTTTTTCATTCACCACCAGGGCTGTCAGACCCATAAGGCGGTTTTCAGGTCGGAGAATCTTGTTGACAGCTTCAAGAATCACCCCTTCCTTAAACGGCTTGGTAATAAAATCCATCGCCCCGAGTTCAAACCCCTTTTTCCGGTCTTCGATAGTGTCGTGTGATGTCACAAATATAACCGGAACCATGTTATCCTGGTTGCGAGTGAAAAAACGGGCATAATGCGTTTCCCTTAATTTTTTACATGTGTCAAAGCCGTTTAATTTGGGCATCTCAACATCAAGGGTTATCAGATCCGGCGGAATTTCGGAAGCCGTTGCCAAGGCTTCAAAACCATGAACCGCTTCTTCAACAAGATATCCTCCTGCCTCCAGTTCATTCCGGATGATCCCTCGTATCAGGGAACTGTCATCAACAACCAGTATTTTCAAACCATTGTTTGTCATTGTGTATGCCCTTGGAATTTAAAATTTAAAATTTGAATATATCCGTTCAGTCCTGAAATCCGTTGTCATATTGACCAGCCTCCATAAATCCGCTATAATCAGAAAAAATACACAAACAGCCAGTTTCAAGTTTCAAGTTTCAACTGGTAAAAAATCATATTCAAATGTATTATTGGCTCAAATCTTGAATTTATTCCTGAGACAGATTCGCTGGAGCCGATAATAAGATAACCTCCGGGTTCAAGGATATCCGCAAGCTTGTTGAAAAGCATTGCTTTGTCTGTTTGCCGGAAATAGATGGCCACGTTTCTGCAAAACACGATGTCAAAACGGCCCAGACCGTTAAACGAATTCATCAGGTTGTGTTTCCTGAAAATACACATAGACCTGATATCATCCCTTATCTTCCATTTCTGCCCGATTTGTTTGAAATATTTATCCAGCTTGTCTTTGGGAAGTCCCCGTTCAACAGTAACTTGGCTGTATTCGCCGGATAAGGCGCAGGATATCGCAAAGTCGGAGATATCAGTGCCCAGCAGCCGGATATTAAATTTTGACAGGTCCGACAGGAATTCCCTGAGAACAATGGCAATGCTGTATATTTCCTGGCCAGTGGAACAGGCCGCGCTCCAGATTCGGATGCTTGTCGGAAAGAATGACGGCTGTGACGTTTTTCGCTCAATCAGTTCAGGCAGAATCCTGGCTCTGAGGAGTTCAAAAGGCGAATTGTCGCGAAAAAACATTGTTTCCTGTGTACATATCGCATCTATTATCTTCCGTTCAAGAGTGCGTGTCGGATCCGCTTTTGCTTTTTGATGCAATTCATAATATGAAACAGACCCGGTTTCTTTCATGAGATGCTTTAACCGGGTTTCAACAAGATATGCCTTGGATTGGTCGAGATATATCCCGGATATATCGTAAATGTATTTGGCAATAATTTTTAATTCGTCTGATGTCATAAGGGTTAAGGGGTTAAGGGTTAAGGGGTTAAGGGTTAAGGGGTTAGGGTTAAGGGTTAAGTATTTCCTTCGACGACCTTAACTCTTAACCCCTTAACCCTTACCCCTCCTCTGACTGTCCGGCAGATTTCTTCAGCAATCCTGTCCAAAGGTGCGATTACATCAACAATGCCTGACTCAACAGGTGCCCTGGGCATTCCGAATACTGTGCATGTCTCCTCATTCTGGGCAATTATGACCGCGCCGTTGCGTTTCATCAGCTTGAGTCCGAGAGTTCCGTCTGATCCCATGCCGGTCATTATGACTCCTGTGGCCCGATTCCCATAGTGGTGGGCAATGGATCTGAACAAATAATTGGCTGACGGTTTGCAACTGTTTTCAGGCTGGTCGTCAGTCACTCTGACAATAACGGTTTTTCCGTCAGCACTCTTTGCCACCTTCATCTGTTTTCCGCCCGGGGCAAAAAGGGCTGTGTTCGGCATGACCGGTTCACCGTCAACAGCGGCCCTGACCTCAATGGCGCATTTGGCGTTGAGGCTTGAAGTGATGGATTCTGTAAAAGCCGCGGGCATGTGCTGGACAATAAGAATCGGAACATTCAGGTCCCCTGGTATTTTGGGCAACATCCTTGCCAGGGCTTCGGGTCCCCCGGTTGAAACACCGATTCCGATGACGGATGACTTGCGGCCCGGTATTATCGCCTTATGCCGGACTACACCGCCAGAATCCCGGATCGCTTTGTTTTCAGCTCCTGTTTTTGACAGGGCCGATTTCCCTTTTAATATTTGCCGCACCTCTTTGCGGCGGGCATACGCCTTCAGCATGGGGCCGATAGCATCTTTTAAGGCTTTTTTAC
>JAUCGI010000160.1 GCA_030378035.1 Desulfobacterales bacterium HSG2 | reverse complement strand
GTTTTTGCCGACAGGAATCGTTCAGTTCAGGTATAATATTAATGTTTGCCTGCAAAATTCAGGTCAGTTCGGAAAAACTTCGGATCAGCGACATGCTTCCACTTGTCAAAACTTTTTTGGTCAGGCAGTAGATTTCACAACTCCGGCAACGGTCTCAGCCCCAGGTGAACCAGAAGCTCGTCAAACTCCTTCCTCGAAGACCACAGGATCCCGTGCTTTTCGGCATAAGCCAGTCCCTCCTTTGTCAGCCCCTCATGGGCAAAAATCCACATCCGTATCACCCTGGGATTCATGTCCCTCCTGACAGTGTCAGCCTGGGAGACCAGTTCTTCTAATGTCTTTATCCCGATTTTCCTGCCTGTGACCCATTTGCTCTGGCACACCCATTTTTCACTCCCTGCCGCGCCGAGCACGTCAATGTCGGGATCATTTTCCGATCCGAGCTGCACCCGGTGACGCACATAATGAAACAGCCACGGCATCTGAATATCGCTTTCGGAATGAAAAAATTTTCCCGAAAGAATCCTGTCCTGGGCGCTCAGGAGAACCTGGCTCATATGCACCTCGGCAAAATACCCCTTGTAATCACTCACCTTTCCTTTGTAAGACCGGTACTCGTCGGCCAGCTCATCCCGCACCCGGCTCTGATCATGCCCCTCGACCTCTATCCTGCCCCACACTTTCAGAAACTCGAGAAGGATCGGGTCCTTCACCCTCCGGAACCAGTTGCCCAGTTCCAGGTACTCCACCAAGTCTCCCCGGGACAGCTTTATCAGAACATCCCGGACGTCATCAAGACTCACATGCCTCCCCTCCCGCGCCTGGATTTCTCTCTGAATCCGCTCCACATTCAGCCGGTTTCTTTTGTCCTTCTCCTCATTCTCCTCAAGCGCGGACAGGTACAGCACCCATTTGGTGATGCCGTGTTCATTGATGCGGTGAATCCAGCGCGTCACCTGGTCATTCAGTTCGCCCCATATAAAACCGGATGAGAGGTCAACCGCCAGGATTTCACTGAGGATTTCCTCATCGGACAGTTTTTTTCGCATTCTGACCGCCTGTTTGATTACAGCCGTGATATAAAAAGGATTTCCGCCGCACCGGTCCGCCAGAACCGGTGCCATGACTTCCGGCATTTCCGCTTTGTAATATGAGGCGGATCTCAGGGCAAGCTCCTTTCCCCAGTAGCCCGACATCGGCTCAATGACCTCGCTGCCGAATCTTCCGAAAAGCGCCCCTCTGCCGATGATCTCCCTTGCCAGGATGCTCATGGCGGAACCGGTCACAAAATGGGGACAGGTCGGCGACTCCACCGCGTTCTGCATGAATCCGGCAATGTCAAAGCCGTACCGGGGAAGCCGGGTGTTCTGGAACTCGTCCAGGAACATCACGATGCTCGATTCGTCTATGTCGGAAACCCTGCGCGGTATTTCCAGAGCATCCTTGTGGGAAAGATAAACCTCTCTTTTGACAATGGAATCATGCCACTCGATTATCAGATCGAGGGTTCTTGTGAAGGGAAACCGGGATCTGGCGTCTTCAATCCTTGACAGGAGCTTTCTGTCCTTGAACATGCCCGTTACCAGTTCCGGCTGCCCGGTGAGAAACCCCACATAATACCGCATGAAGTTTTCCACATATTCCTTGGCAAATATGTGTTCGTCAATATGGCTGTCCGGGAAACTGTAATAGACAGGGATTACCGCTTGGGGATTTTTTGGATCCTGTTCATGGAAAAGCCGGTTCACCACCCGCCTGAAGATTTCAGTCTTGCCCATGCGCCGCTGTCCCAGCAGGACCGTGGACATGGTCCGGCGGTGGGCGGTTTCAAGGGCTGCATTGTAAAAATAATCCAATAATTCATGACGATCTGTATAAACTTCTTCCGGTACAAGGGTTCTGACAACCCATTTGTTGCTGTTTTCCAATTTCATAATTTACCTCCGTCTTGTATGTCTGATGCTTGAAATCCTCCGCCTCATGCTTCAAATTTGCCAATCCGAACCGAGCATCACAGACAAGCTCCCCGGGATTGCAACCCCCATCATGCTCGGGTTTGCCAATCCGGACTCAATCCGAACCGGGCGGTTCACCCAGGCTCGCCGGATGACATAATCTTTCTTCAACTCTGTTATCAACCCGCCTTACGAGTTTTTTGGAACTGCTGTTCCCACCACTCCAGCCAGCGTCTTTTTACCTCGGGAGGACTGAAACTGTCCGGGTTCTCAATAAGCTGAAAACCGGTGATCTCATCAAGAACAAAACCCCATGGCAGATCATCCTGCCCATACTGTTCCATAATATGGGGAACAGCCGGTTCCCCGAGTTCTGTTAATTTTCGATATGCGGGATGACTGAGATAATCATATATGTCCGAGCTGAATATGACGCTTTGGCAATGTTCAGTCCATTCTTCTGCAAGGCGTTTGAATTCTTCGGTGATATTCATTAAACCCTCCTCTTGTAAGTTTTTGTTCCCGGTTGTACAAGCTTTTGAAAATCGCCTCATTTTTCACATACTCCGACTGGTTCGCCATAAGCCGGGCCTTTTAAAGCGTCAGGTGTTTCATGACGTATGAGCGGTCCTCCTCCGAGTTTGCTTTCCCATGTTCCGTAACTATCCTGAATTGCACCGTGTGTAACTTTTCGGATACTTCCATCCGGATTTTTTGTCGCATATACCACAACCTTCTGTTTTCCGGGTTCGTGACTGAAATCCATAGCTGATGAGCTCTTATATCCCTGTTCGGCATATGCCTTATCCATTTCTGCAAGAGAGTCACTTTCGGGTCCTGTTCTCGGGATATCCCTTTCGCAGGAATGACAGGCTTTCTCGTCAAATTCACCCGAGCCAGCGTTCCGCCTCAATTGCATTATCAAAGTACCGCAATATTTTGTCCATGCCTGAATCTGCAAGCGCTACATTCAATGATATTTTTGTCACAGCACTCTTCACAAGACACGAGACTTTTGTACAACCGTCCCGCATCAGCTTTTTTTGTCGTTCGTCCTGGGCATTCTTAACATCATCCGGCATGGCTCTCAGTGCTGACAAATCCCCAAAAATTGTCCACCCGCTTCTTGTCATACGCTGGACTGTGTCCCAGTCTTTGTCAAAATCGGGAACAACCGACATATTTCTCCAGTATCCCTTCATAGTCCAATATATACGGTTTTTAACTTCATCGTATGCCAATTCATAATATGCATTCTTTGCAATCTTTTTCATAACATTCTCCATCAATCACCGCCTGCTACCGGAATTCTCGAAGCCCATGTTCGGTCTGTTATCTTGATGTGATATCCTGCAAAAAGCCAACCATACGGCCCGCTGGTTGCCACAAACACCTGATATCCCCCATTGCCCAAACATCCTGCCATGTGAATAGTTGCAGGGGTGTCGTTAACAATCAGAATTTTTCTGATTATAACGTCTCTTGGGGAGCAAGGTGGATTCCGGGTCAAAAATGATAAAAATCCTGCCGATTTTTATCATTTTTGCCCGGAATGACAGGTTTCTGAGTCTCTGGAAACAAATCTCCCCAAAAGGCGTTATAACCAGGAATTTTTCCCTTCATCGATTTTCTCCCTGAGATGATTAAGATAGCCCTGAGCATCATATCGTGTGTCCCTGTCTGTTTTTAATAATAGGGAGAAAATTAAAATCAGGTTGGTAAAACCGGCCTCCCCTGATCAAAAAGAGGCCGGACATCAATGACTTATAACCGGGCCGATGTAAAATACGCCGGTCTTTCGCTGAAATGGAGATATTTCAACTCTTTCGGGGCAGCAGGCGAAGACTCATTGATAACCGGAATGATTTCAGGCGGATTTTCATCATTCCCCTGCTTCCTTCGGAGCGCGTAGATGACCTCCCGCTTTACCCATTCGGATTTGTATGCGCCAGTTGACCAGAATAAAAAGAAGACATCGGCTTCGTCAATTTTCAGGTACAGTTTCCTTTTCCATCTCTCCTGGGGATTCAGCTTGACGCTTTCCTGAGAAAAGCCGACCTTCATGGATGAAAGCATAAGCACGCTGCGGAGCACCTCCGAGTGTTCCTCCGGAGCATAAGAGAGAAAAGCGTATTTATATCTCTTCGCTTCGCCGACCGGCGCCGGTGTTTTCTCTGCCGGCTCCTCTTCCTCCCGGGCGATGACTTTCAGTTTGAAACGAATGTGACCGACCGGAATGGAACTCTGTGAGATGATAACTTTGCCGCTCAGATTTCCTGGCGGGCATTTTGCAGGTATGTCCACCTCATAGCCTGCGGACGCTGTTTTTCCCTCCCACCTCAGTCTTTGTACCGGATGTTTGACCCTGACCCCCCTGATGCTCAGTTCAAAAGTCAGCTCGGAACCCCGTTCAATGTCCGTTTCGAGACTGGAAAAGCCTTTGTGAGCGGTATCCTCATCAGATTTTTCAGCCGGGGGTTCGCTGACCAGTTCAACCAAATGGACAAACACCTGTAACAAAAGAGCCGTCCCGGGTTTAACCGTCGGCGGAGAGAAAACCGTGCAATCCACAGCATCTTTGTTCTCAGGGTAAGATTCCGGAGACCCGTGCCGTCTCGGTTTGAAAAATTCCGGATCTTTTTCGGTATCAGCCTTATTGGGGCGTCCGCCAAGCAATCTGCCCAACTTCTTGAACATGCCTAATGATGAACCGCTCTTTTTTTTCTCGGCGGATTTCGCTGCAACAGGCTTGTGAGAAGGCGAGAAATCCTTATTCTTTTTTACCTGAATGTTGCCGCCCGGAATCCCCACCTCAAATACCTGTGTGAGGTCTCCTTCATCCATTGTGTCATCGTAATAAGAACCTGCCTCTCCCTCTTCCTCTTCCTCCTTAGCTTGGGACTCAGAAAATTCTTCGGAGTCAATTTCCAAATCCAAATCAAGAGAGTCTGTCTCATCCTTTGTTTCGGCTTTAAGCTCAAACTCATGGAGATCATCAAGATCAATATTATCAAGATCGATATCCAGTTCCGCTGATTCCTCCTCATCCTCGCTTTCAAATTCGGACTTCGAGTTCAACAATGCACGGGCAGCGGTTCCTTTCTCTGTCGCGCCTGCAAAGACCGGCTTTTCCTTTGTGCTGAGCATCATATCGAGGAGCGTGTCTGGCAAATTAAGTTCATCTGATTCGGTTTTGCGAGCCGTCGTATCCTTTCGGATGAGAATCGTGCAATGGTTTCGCTGTAAAGAAATATTCACGTTAAAACGCACGTTCTCGGAAAGGGAGTAGGATAAGCTGCATGCCCCCTTTTTCAGAAGCGTCTCCATGATCAGACGGTTCTGCCCGATCAGGTTGAGAGCGAATATCTCAGTCTGGAACGGCGTGAGTTCATAAAAAGGCGGGTCAATCTCGACGCCGATCAGTTGGCCGAACCGTTCCACCCGGAAAGGATTCCCCGCCGTGACGTCTATATCAGAGACATCATCAAAAATCTCTGATATGCTGGTCAGGATATAATCAATTTCCTGTTTTCTCATAAAATTTTCCTCCCGTTTACAATGAATGGTTCTGGTTCTGACGGATTTTGTGGTTCAGTACGGTTCCCTTTAACGTGAACTTTAACGTGAACTTGAACGTGAACTTGAACGCGAACGTGAACTTGAACCTGAACATTCATTTACGGGCAGCTTCAGGTTCAGGTATAAGTTCACGTTCAGGTTCAGGTTCACGGGGGTTCCCTAAATCCGTTATAATCAGCGGATTCATACCACAAAATCCATTAGAATCAGCAATGCTTATATGTATAAGCCGCTATGGCTATGGCCTGCCCCGAATCGGAGTTGTCAGTTGCATCTTTCATGCTTCGCTCTGTCGGTTCGCCGGGAGGAGTGCCAAAGTTGCACTTTGGCAGCCCTCAGAAAATCGGCTCAAGGACCAGAGCGGTGCGGGTTGGCAGATAGAGACGGATTACCTGCCGCTCCTGTTCTGACGCATCGGAAAAAGTCAGATGCTCCTGATTCTGATCCAGCCGGTTATTTCCACAGTATTCCTCTGCATCGCTGTTGAAGATCATGCGGTATTTTCCCGGAGAGACCTCGAAACAATAATCGGTATGGGACAGAGAATGGTGAAAACTGAACACGAATATCAGAGAAGCCCGCTCAAATGCAATCACTTTATGATCTTCATGCACATATAACAGACGAGGCTCCGGAGATTCAAGAAGCCTGAATTGTTTCGCCAGTTCGATCATGTCATGGTCAAATCGTGCAAGAAACTGATATTTCAGGCCGGAGTCATCGGCAAGATGCCACTGGCGGCGGGCATACCGGCAGGACCATTTGTTCCCTTCGCGGGGAAAATCAATCCACTCGGGATGTCCGAATTCGTTTCCCATGAAGTTAAGGTAACCGCTTCCCGCGGTCGTCAGGGTGATGAGCCGGATGAGCTTGTGCAGTGCAATGCCCCGGCCGACTCTGATATTATCGTCACCGGCGCTCATGTGATCGTAAAGGTCCGCACCAATAAGCCAAGTGATGATCGTCTTGTCACCCACAATGGCCTGATCATGGGATTCCGCGTAGCTGATGGTCTTTTCATCCTTTCTTCGGTTGGTCAGCTCGCGCCACATATCCCCGATGTGCCAGTCTTCATCCGGAACTTCGCTGACGAGCCGGGTCCAGAGGTTGGGGATTCCCATGGCAAACCGGTAATCAAACCCGATGCCGCCTCCGGAATTCGGAAAAGCCAGACCGGGCATTCCGCTGATATCCTCGGCAATGGTAACCGCGTCGGGCCGAAGCTCATGAATGAGTTTGTTGGCAAGGGTCAGATAGGCTATGGCATCCTCATCCACATTCTCGTCAAAATACTGGTCATAAAACCTGAACGCGTATCCCAGTCCGTGATGGAGATAGAGCATACTGGTAATGCCGTCAAAGCGGAATCCGTCGAAGCGGTATTCATCGAGCCAGAACCGGCAGTTGGACAGTAGAAAGTGAAGCACCTGGATTTTGCCATAGTCGAAACAGCGGGAATCCCATGCACTGTGAACCCCCCGCTCGCCATTATGAAAATATTGATAACGCGTGCCGTCGAACCGGCTCAGTCCCTCGGCCTCGTTGCTGACCGCGTGGGAATGCACGATATCCATGATAACCGCGAGACCGTACCCGTGAGCGGTGTCAATCAGTTCTTTGAGGTCATCCGGCGTTCCGAATCGGGAGGATGGGGCGAAAAAATTGGCCACCTGATAGCCGAAAGAGCCGTAATACGGATGCTCCTGTATGCCCATCAACTGGATCGTATCATAGCCGGCCGCGGCGATTCTCGGAATGATCTGCCGGGCAAACTCCTGATACGAGCCGATTTTCTCCTCTTCCTGGGCCATGCCCACATGGGCTTCGTAGATAAGCGGTTGACGGTTTCCGGTTGACGGTTTCCGGTTGACGGTTTCCGGTTGACGGTTTCCGGTTGCCGGTTGCCATTTATAAGATGGGGTCCAGACTTGGGCGCTGAAGAGTTTGGTATCGGGGTCCTGGACCACGCGTCTGGCATACGCGGGGATGCGGTCGCCTTCTCCCTCCTGCCAGCAGACGCGGAGTTTATAATGGTCACCGTGCTTTAAAGATTCGGCAGGAAGATGGATTTCCCATACGCCATCCTCGCTGACGCGTTCCAAAGCAAACGCTTTTTTCGGCTTCCAGTCGGTCATATCGCCGATCAGATAGATCCTCGCGGCGTTGGGTGCCCATTCCCGGAAGATCCGTTCACCGTCCCGGAAATGCAGGCCGAAATATTCATGGGCCGAGGCAAAATCGGCAAGGCTCATTTTTCCCTGGGTGAGCCGCTGTTCCGTTTCCCGGGCGCGTTTCAGACGCCGCCTGAGCGCATCTTCATACTGTTTCAGCAAAGGGTCGCTTATGAAAAGGGGATGCAACGGATTGTCATTATCAGTGTATGGCTTCATATCGTCACTCCAAACAACTTCTTAGCGATTCTCCGGGTTATCGAAGGACGCAATTTCTTTTTCAGGTTCTTGGTGTACGGACTTCCGGAGGCAATCTTTCTGAGCACTTTGTAACAGGTTTCCGCTGATATCCGGTCCCCTGTTTCATAAAAATAGAGACCGGTGACACCCATAAAGGCAGTCACTTCTGAAACATGAAACACATCTCGCTCAGGGTAGAGTAATTTCAGGTCAAATTTATTGTCAAAAATGGCAGAGACCTTCTTCAAGTCACCTCTTTGGATACAAAGTTCGGCATAGTGGGCCTTTGCAAAAAGATAGTTCGGATGCTTTTTATAATTTGATACAATAGTCAAACTTGCCTTGTTGAAATCACCGATTCTGTTGTAGGCACTGGCCAGATAATTATAAAAAAGAGGGACATCAGGATATTTTTTTAATAGCGCCTCCAAGTCAGGTATGGCTTCCTCGGGACGGGCAAGAAGTCTATCGTGGAGCTTGGGAATCTGATCTCTGACAGATTGAGGCAGTTTGTCAAGATCCTTGTTCTCCAAGCGGTCATAAGTAATGTCGTATTCTGAAACGGTAATGCTTTGAATGCCTGATGATTTTTTAAGACGACGACGACGTTTTTTGGGGTTTCTTTTGTTTTTCATAGTGTTTTGTGTTTTGTGTTTTGTTTGGCTTCAATACCGGTATATCAACCGAACATTCACAAAACCATCTTTAAGTGTTTGGTGTTTTGTCTGGCTTCAATATTGGCGTATCAACCGAACAGTTTCACAAAACCGTCTTTAAGTGTTTGGTGTTTTGTCTGGCTTCAATATCTGCGTATCAACCGAACAGTTTCACAAAACCATTTTTAAGTGTTTGGTGTTTTCAATATCTGCGTATCAACCGAACAGTTTCACAAAACCATCTGGCATCCTTCATAAAAGCCGAAAGTTGTTCACACTTTTCCAATCGGCATTTCACATCCCACACAAAGGCACAAAGGGCACAGAGAACAAAGGAACTCACCCTGACACCCGAAAGTGTAAACCGACAAATGAAGGATGCCAACCATCTTTAAGTGTTTGGTGTTTTGTCTGGCTTCAATATCGGCGTATCAGCCGAACAGTTTCACAAAACCATCTGGCATCCTTCATAAAAGCCGAAAGTTGTTTACACTTTTCCAATCGGCATCTCACATCCCACACAAAGGCACAAAGGGCACAGAGAACAAAGGAACTCACCCTGACACCCGAAAGTGTAAACCGACAAATGAAGGATGCCAACCATCTTTAAGTGTTTGGTGTTTTGTCTGGCTTCAA
>JAUCGI010000159.1 GCA_030378035.1 Desulfobacterales bacterium HSG2 | reverse complement strand
TGTCAAAAGCGTTCTTATCAAGCTCCACCAGGTTTTTGCTGAGGACAGGCTTGACGACACCGAATATATCAGAAATGTTAAGGCCGTTTTAGAAGCGGCAGAGATGTTTTTACAGGCTAACAACGAGATTTCAAGCGAGCCTCACAAGTTAAATCAGTCGCTGTATGAATTTTCCAAGGCATTATGGTTGGAACATTTGGAGAAAGTTCGCAGCAGGGAGTCTGATTCGAGGGATGAAGACACGGTCTCTGAAGATGACGGATACGATGATTACTATTATGACTATATCTACAACAATGGTGTTTATCCGCGTTAGCTGATCCCTTCAGAAAAACCTGACATTCATTAACAGGCAGAGTTGAAATCAGATCTGATTTCAACTATTATGTCACTTCGCAAATTCGTCCCCTAACGCGGAGTTGGAAAGCTTGATATTACAGCATTTGACCGTTCATCAGGGGTGACGAACTTAAAAAGTGGTGTACTGCGTCGGTCATGACACCCGTGAATGAACGCCGCGGTTTGCGGCTCTGTCACCGGTGATTAGGGAAGGCACGGGCGGTTCTGATCATGCCGGTGTTGCCGGCGTGACAGGCATCTTCAACATTGCCGGGCAAACATCACCCTCTTGGGAGGAGAGGCCCGCCGGAGCCTCCAATCCGGCTTTTTCAAAGTGGCGGTTATCAGTATTGTTAATAAAAGTCGGCTTTTACGAACAAATGTTAATAAAACATTTACTATCTGTTAACCGGGCAAATCGGCAAAACAGAAGTTAAAAACCCGAATAACCACTGATGAGGAGAAGGCTGCATGGCGTTAACCAAGAATGATATTATAGCAAGGATACATGATCTCGGTTTTACCAAGAAAAAATCTATTGATATTATCGAATCCGTGCTGGAAATTATCAAAAGTGAACTGGAGCAGGGTGATGATGTCCTGATTTCAGGATTCGGCAAATTCTGTGTCAAGGACAAAAAGAAGCGGAGGGGACGGAATCCTGCCACAGGCAAAGACCTGATACTGAAGAAAAGAAAGGTTGTCACATTCAAATGTTCCGGAAAGTTAAGGGATAAAATTAACCATCCGGAGAATTATTATTAGGAATTCTATTAATGCGAGCAGTGATAACAGGTGTCGGTCATTTCGTTCCTGACCGGAAACTGACAAATGAAGATTTGGAACAGATGGTGGATACAAGCGATGAGTGGATCACCACCCGCACAGGAATAAAAGAAAGAAGGATCCTGGAAAAGGACAAACCCACCTCTTATATGGCCGTCGAAGCGGCAAAAGGGATTCTTGAACAGAAAAATGTTTCAGCAGATGAACTGGACCTGATCATCATCGCCACATCAACACCTGACACATACATTCCCAGCACAGCGGCACGGGTTCAGAACAAACTGGACGCGGGGAACTGCTGGGGATTTGATTTAAGCGGGGGATGCACAGGGTTTGTATATGCTTTGGCCACCGGCACCCAGTTTGTTGAGAGCGGGAGACATCAGAAAGTTATGGTCATCGGCGCGGATAAAATGAGCGCGTTCCTCAATTATGAAGACCGTAACACCTGTATCATATTCGGAGACGGCGCGGGCGCGGTGCTTCTGGAACCCTCAGAAACAGGAGATACCGGTATCGAGGATTTTATCCTTCATCTGGACGGTTCAGGATACGAGCACCTCTATACGCCAGCAGGCGGGAGCCTCTGGCCGACCTCTTATGAAACCGTGGAAAAAAAGATGCACTACATTCAGCAGGATGGAAGAACCGTGTTCAAACATGCTGTAAAAGGTATGGCGGATGTTTCATCAAGGCTTATGAAAAAAAATAATCTGACAAACAAGGATATAAAATTCCTTATCCCCCATCAGGCCAACCTCAGAATCATTGATGCAGTCGCAAAAAAACTGGATCTGGCCCCGGAGCAGGTTATCATTAATATACAGGACTATGGAAATACCACATCCGCCACCATACCGCTTGCCATGTCCGAAGCTTATCAGAAAAGAATGATGACCCCGGGAGACTGGATCATCTTAACCGGATTCGGCGCGGGTTTTGCATGGGGAAGCCTTTTGCTTAAATGGACAATTGACTGAAATCAGATAATGTTTGTCGGAGTGGGCTACCAACTTGAAGCGGGACATTTTTGTAATAATTTATGCACGAAATAACCGAAACACACGAAACGGGGAACTGGGGCTTAATATTTTTTGTGTTCTTTCGTGGTTTAACAAAGGTGTCCCGTCCGGAGTGCAAAGCCGCGCTTTGTGCACATCCGTCCGGAGTGCAACGCCGCGCTTTGTGCACATCCGGAGTGCATCCCGGATAATCTTTTCTCAAATTCGGCATCCTTGATCTTAATCTTGCTCTTGTCAGCGCGTCCGTTCGATCAGGAGCAAGAGCAAGATTAAGATTAAGAGCAAGCTGAAAGTGCAGACTGACAAGTGTATGAAGGATCCCTTAAATTCTATTCTTTCCTATTCTGTCAGTTGTCTGTTGCTGCCTGTTTTAACGGATCGCTGACCATCAACCAAACTGACAATGTTGTTTCCTCATGGGTTAAAAATCAACATCTCTGTTAATCTGGCAATCCTGTTAGGGATCGCCATGCTCCTCATTGACTTTGTCATGCTCACATCTGCTCAGAAAATTCTGCTCAGTTCCGAAATCGGCAAAGGACATCTTTTCATATCTGCTATTGAAAGCCAGTTGAAAATCGAAAATATGATTTCCCGATCGGTTTTTAATGATAATATGGATAGTTTGTTATATGAATCAAAGTTTTCCTGTGCTATGATTCTGGATAAAAACACCGATGTGATATACTCCGGCGGACCGGACTGCGCTTTACGCGAGAAACTCGGAATGTTTGCCAGTGAATCCGTTCGTTCAGGAGAAAGAAATATCCGGACCTCTGGCACGGTATGGGGCGTTTTCTGGAAACAGAGAGAGCATCTGATATTGACGGCGCCTTTGTTCCGGAAAGGCGATATTGTCGCGGGGGTCGGTATTGTCCTGCCGCTTGAGGGGATATATGTGCTTTTGAGAGGCACCCAGCATATCCTGCTCATTTATATTCTTATCAATACCGTTGTTCTGACATTTATCGGCCTTTACCAGTTGTCAAAAGTGACTGTCAAACCGTTACACGATATGCTCAGACGGGCTGAGGATTACAGGGAGGAGACGGAATTTTTTTTTCTGGGCGAAAAAGAGAACGATGAGTTCAGCCAGTTGTCAAAAGCGCTGAACCGGATGTTAAAACAAATTTCAGATGATAAAAAAGCGCTTTGCCTGACCGTTCAGTCCCTTGAAAAAGCGAACGCGGATTTGAAACAGGCGCAGAATAATATAATCCGGGCGGAAAAACTGGCCTCGGTGGGCCGGCTCTCTTCGGGAATTGCCCATGAAATCGGTAATCCTCTTACGATTGTCAAGGGCTACCTTGAACTGCTCGAACGAAAAGACCTGACAGATGATGAAAAAAATGACTTTATCATCCGGTCAAAAAATGAAATAAACAGGATCACCAGAATTATCCGGCAGCTCCTTGATTTTTCAAGGCCGTCGGACGGAACCCTGAAAACGGTTTCTGTTCATGAACTCATTGATGATATTACAGAGGTTCTGAGATTTCAGCCGTTAATGTCAGATATTCATCTGACCCTTTCTCTTGCTGCGGAAAAGGATGCTGTCATGGCTGATCCTTATCAGTTGCGGCAGGTTTTTCTGAATCTGGCAATAAACGCCGCGGATGCCATTGCCTCGATTAAGAACAAGTCGGACGGCAGACTCATTATCGCCAGTGAGGTCGCATCCGATTCTGACAGAACGGACTGTCCGCCTTTGTTAAAATTAATGTTCACCGATAACGGGTCCGGGATTCCGGAAGGGGAACTGGGAAATATTTTTGATCCGTTTTATACGACAAAGGAACCGGGTAAAGGAACCGGACTCGGGCTTTCCGTTTCCTTTATGATTATTGAAGCCATGGGCGGAAGAATCGAGGCGTCCAGCGAACCGGATAAGGGGACCACCATGGCGATATATCTGCCTTTGGCGGTCAGTTGTCAGTTGTCCGTTGTCCGTGGTCAGTTGTAGCAGACAACATTTGGCGGTCAGTTGTCCGTTGTCCGTGGTCAGTTGTGGCAGACAACCGACAACCGACAACTGACCATACGGCGTCCAGGGACCACCATGACGACATATCTGCCTTTGCCGGTCAGTTGTCCGTTGTCAGTTGTTCGTGTCAGTTGTAGCAGACAACCGACAACTGACAACTGACCATGACGATATATCTGCCTTTGGCGGTCAGTTGTCCGTTGTCCGTGGTCAGTTGTGGCAGACAACCGACAACCGACAACCGACAACTGACCATACACGGACCACGGATAATGGAAAATAAAATCACAATGGATGATGATAGCCAGTCTTCTCAGAAACGTCTGCTGATCATTGATGATGAAGAGAACATGCGCCACATGCTGACCGCCTTGCTCAGAAAATTCGGCTATGTCATAGACACAGCATCCGACGGAGATGAAGGCTTGCATAAGGTGAGGGATACACAATATGATTTTGTCCTGTGTGACCTTAAAATGCCCAAAATGGGGGGAATGGATTTTTTAAAGGATGCCAGGGACAGCCTGACAGCAACAACAGTCATTGTAATGTCCGCCTACGGTACCATTGACACCGCGCTTGAGGCCATGAAATCAGGTGCTTATGATTATATTTCAAAGCCGTTCAAGACTGACGAGGTATATCTTGCTCTTAAAAAGGCCGAAGAGCGGGAAAGTCTGAAAAAAGAGAACCTGCGTCTGAAGGAACGGATTCAGAAAATCGAAGAGAAGTGCAAATTCGGTAACATGGTGGCCAAAAGCCAGTCTATGAGTGCCATGTTCAAACTGGCAGAGAAAGTGGCGCAATACAATACCACCGTGTTAATTACCGGCGAAAGCGGAACCGGCAAGGAACTGGTTGCCAAGGGAATTCATTTTGAAGGGGAAAGAGCCGGCATGCCGCTTATTCCTGTGAACTGCGGAGGAATTCCTGAAACATTGCTTGAAAGCGAGTTTTTCGGGTACAAAAAGGGCGCTTTTACCGGCGCGGAAAGAAACAGAAAGGGGCTTTTTGAAGAGGCAAACGGCGGAACGATTTTTCTTGATGAGGTGGGAGAGCTGCCGCTGACGCTCCAGATAAAATTTCTGCGGGTGTTGCAGGAGAGTGAGATCAGACCGGTCGGGGATTCGAAGACAAAGAAGATTGATGTTCGCGTGATCGCCGCCACAGCCAAGAATCTGGAGGATGAGGTCAGAGAGGGCCGCTTTCGCCAGGATCTCTTTTACCGGTTAAATGTTCTTCCGATCCGTCTGCCCGCGCTCAGAGAGCGGAGCGAGGATATTCCCCTTCTGTGTCAGCATTTTATCAATAAATTCAAGAGATCCTTGGACAAAGATATCAGAGGGATCGCGCCTAACGCGATGTCCGTTCTGCTCAAGCATAAGTGGCCCGGGAATGTGCGGGAGTTGGAGAATGTGATTGAAAGGGCGGTTGTGCTTGCAGATGAGCCGGTTCTCAGGAAGGAAAATTTTCCTTCCGAACTCGGGACAGAACCGAAAGGGGATAAAATGGACAATGTTTTTGAAGGATATTCCCTGAAAGTTGCCCAGAAGATTCTGGAAAAAAAGATGATTATCAAGGCGCTCACCGCCACCAGCGGCAACCGGACCAAAGCGACCCGGTTGCTTGAGATCAGTCATCCCTCTCTTTTAAGTAAAATCAAGACATATAATATTTTGATCTGATTTGCCCGTTACCTTGCTCGAGTCGCTCATGCCCTTTTTGCTCGGCTCGGATTGCCAAATCCGAGTCGCTGCTTCCAAAGCCGTCACCCTTGCTCGGCTCGGATTGCCAAATCCGAGCCGCCGTCACTCTTCCAAATCCGCCGTCACCTTGCTCGGCTCGGATTGCCAAATCCGAGCCCCAAAAGCGAGCCGAATTGCCAAAACCCTCTTGCTCAACGGGGATTACCAAAAGCGAGCCACCTTCCTGCTCGGTTCACCTTTGCTCGGCTGGGATTACGATAAACATTAAAATACTTTGACCAAACCACCGTAAGTGTTCAGAATACTCTGACCTCCAATCAACTGTCGTTCCCGCCATCAGGAGAGCTCAACTGGTTGACTTCAAAAACTTCGGAAGGGCTCAGCTAGTTGACAAAAGCGGGAACCCACCGTTTGTTAATCTGAGGCATTCATAATATCACAGAACGTAACAGCACGGAAGTGGCAATCCGGCGACCTCCAATCAACTGTCGTTCCCGCCATCAAGAGAGCTCAACTGGTTGACTTCAAAAACTTCGGAAGGGCTCATCTGGTTGACAAAAGCGGGAACCCACCGTTTGTTAATCTGAGGCATTCATAATATCACAGAACGTAACAGCACGGAAGTGACACAGACCAAACGAAGCAAACGAAGCAAACGAAGCAAACGAAGCGCCGCTGAGAGGGATCGCAAGCCATCAGCCCCGCTGAGAGGGATCGCCATATCCCGAAAGCCACCCAGCCCGCTGGGAGGTTGGCCTCTCAGCGGGTTGGGCTGGCTTTTGGGATCTGGCGATCCCTCTCAGCGGGTTGGGCTGGCTTTCGGGATCTGGCGATCCCTTTCAGCGGGGCTGGGGTTGGCTTTCGGGATCTGGCGATCCCTCTCAGCGGGGGTTGGCCTCTTAGCTGGATTGGGGCTGCATTGCAACACGAACCCGGCGATTCGTTTGCTTCGTTTGCTTCATTTAGTTTGTGTCACATCCGTGCTGTTACGCTCTGTGACATTATGAATGCCTCAGATTAACAAACGGTGGGTTCCCGCTTTCCTCAACCAGTTGAACTCTCCCGAAGTTTTCGAAGTCAACCAGTTGAGCTCACTCGATGGCGGGAACGACAGCTAATTGGAGGTAAAAGTATTCTGAACACTTATGGCAGGTCTGGTAAAAGTATTTTAATGTTTATCTTTTGGTATATAGTACAGCAACTTGGAAATTCATCCCCTTTGTCATTATAAGAGGGGTGACGAATTCACAAGTTGCTGTACTATATCCAGAAAGCCAAAATACGCTAAAACAACCGCTCTGAATTCGGAGATTCAGGATTCAGGGTTGACAAAACGATCTTTTAACGATACTGCTGTTTTTGCCTCCTTTTCAGACATTGGTGTGAACATTGTAGGCCGGATTTAGCAATCCTGCGGGAGCGTTGTTGGTATGTCGGATTGTCTGGAGCTGTGTTGAGAGCATTGTGCCAGATTTGGTGAGTCGGTTGGGAGCATGGAGCAGGGTGGGATCAAATGACGGACTATAAAGGCTATCCATGGCGGATATCTTACCGAACGTCCTCCGGGATTTACAAGGGCAGGCCGGTGAATATTCTGCATGATTTTTATATTCCGGCTCTCAGGCGTTCCGTGCGCTACGACCGGGTTGCCGGATATTTTCGCTCCACCTCTCTGGCCGCGGCATCACAAGGCTTTTCCGCATTTTTTGCCAACAAAGGGAAAGCGCGGTTTATTGTCGGTGCCGACCTTGCGCCGGAAGATGTCTCCGCCATCCTCAGCACAGTCCCGAATTCAAAATTTGAAACCGTCCTGAATGCCGAACTGGATCAGTCGGATCGCTGGCCCGATAATGTCCGAAACGGTGTCCGGCTTATGGGCAATCTCATCCGCAGCGGAATCCTGGAAATCCGTGTCGCGTTCCGGGTTCACGCGGAGACCGGAGAGTCTCTGACCGTTGATTCGGCAACGGATGGCTATGTTCATGAAAAATGGGGGATTTTTACCGACGCTCCCGGAAACCGGATCTATATTTCAGGATCCCTGAATGAATCCCGGACGGCCCTCACCCTGAATGCCGAAAACATTGACGTGCATTGTGACTGGAAAGGAGAATCGGAACGGCTTCGGACAGATGAAGCCGAAGAGGAATTTGAGATACTCTGGAACAATCAGAATCCCGCGCTGCGGATCCTGACGCTTCCCCAGGCGGTGAACAAACGGCTGGTCAGAATTGCGGACGGTATCCGACGTCCTGTGGAGATCGACGGCACCAGTGCGGCACCGCTGAAAGTTACGCCCCCTTCCCCTCTCGAACTCCTTCGTTTTGCACTCATAAAGGACGCGCCGAGACTGCCCGGAGGCCGGTTTGTGGGAATGGAGACCGCGGCCGTAACCCCATGGCCGCACCAGGATATCGTCGCAAGGCGGCTGATCTCCACTTGGCCCTTCAGTTATCTCCTCTGTGATGAGGTGGGGCTGGGGAAAACCATTGAAGCCGGTCTTGTCATCCGCTCGCTCCACCTTTCAGGAATCATTAAACGCGTGCTGATCGCGGCCCCGGCAAGCCTGACCGAACAATGGCAAAGGGAGATGGCAGACAAATTCTTACTCCCTTTCGGGCGTGCGCTGGGAGGCGTTCAGCCGCGTCACGAATTTCTGCTCCCCCGCAAATACAGAGCCTCTTCACAATCCCTCTATTCCCCAGACCTCACCATCATCTCAACAGGACTGCTCGTCAGACCCGAACGCCTGATGGATCTGAAGCACGCGGAAGACTTTGACCTGATCCTCGTGGATGAAGCGCATTATGCCCGACAGACCAATGCCGCGCAGGGCTACAGAGCGGCACCCAAGTTCAACAAACTGTATAAAACGATTTCCGATATTCTGCGCGCCAAAACAGAATGCCTTCTTCTTGCCACAGCAACGCCCATGCAACTGCATCCCGCGGAAGTCTTCGGCCTTATCCGTTTTACCCGTCGAGCAGGCGCTTTCCAGGACGCGCCCGGTCTGGCAGAGTGCTATTATGACATTCTGGGCCGACTGGTGCGCGGGAAGTCCGTGTCTGAAGAAGAATGGGCTTTTCTGCGAAAAGCGGTTTCAGATGTGGAAAGGCGCGACCCCGCTTATTATCAGTACCTCCGGCAGACAGTCATAGACGGCCGTATCCGCGCCCCGTCACAGCGATGGCTTGAACAGGGCCGGCCTCCGCGTGGCAGGAGACTGAAAGGAATACACCGGCTTATCTTTTCCGCGGCCCCGCTTTCGGGAGTGATGCTCCGGCATACGCGGCCCCTGCTGGAAATTTATCGGGAAAAAAATCAACTGAACGCCAACTTGGCCAAGCGGATAATTCTTCCGCTTCCCAGGATAACCTTCACCGCACAGGAGCAGGCGTGTTACGACCAGTTGGAAGAATACTGCAAACGACTGACTGCCCGAATCCTCAACAACGGAGACAAAAATCAGCAGACCTCACTCGGCTTTTATCTCAGCTTTCTGCGGCT
>JAUCGI010000231.1 GCA_030378035.1 Desulfobacterales bacterium HSG2 | reverse complement strand
AAAAAGAGAAACCAAGGAAATGAAGAGGGGCGAAATTTCTGAATCATCGACATGGATACCGGCAGATTTCGGGCAGAGACTTCCAAGCCGGCATGGAAATCGGCATGTTTCCGGCAAAACTTCGGCATGTAAATCGGCAAAGTTTCCAAAACTTCGGCGTGGAAATCGGCATGTTTCCGGCAGAGACTTCCAAAACTTCGGAAGTCGGCATGTAAATCTGTATGTTTCCGGCAGAGACTTTTGAAGTTTCCAAAACTTCGGCATGTAAATCGGCAAAGTTTCCAAAACTTCGGCGTGGAAATCGGCATGTTTCCGGCAGAGACTTTCAAAGTTTCCAAAGCTTCGGAAGTCGGCATGGAAATCGGCATGTTTCCGGCAAAGTTTCCAAAACTTCGGCATGTAAATCGGCATGTTTCCGACAGAGACTTCCAAAACTTCGGAAGTCGGCATGGAAATCGGTATGTTTCCGGCAGAGACTTTTGAAGTTTCGGAAGTCGGCATGTTTCCGGCAAAGTTTCCAAAACTTCGGCATGGAAATCGGCATGTTTCCGACAGAGATTTCGGCATCCTTCATTTATGGGTTTACACTTTTCAGTTCGTAGTTCCGCCTTCAGGCGGTGCAGCACCGCCTGAAGGCGGGACTACGAACTTTTCAGTTCATCTGAAAGTGTAAACTACTTTTCAGACAAAATGAAGGATGCCGAGATTTCCAAAACTTTGGAAGTCGGCATGGAAACCGGCAGAGATTTTTGAAGTTTCCAAAACTTCGGCATGGGGAAATCGGCATGTTTCCGGCAAAGTTTCCAAAACTTCGGAATTTGGCATGTTTTCCAGACAGGAGCAAGAAAAGGGGGGAAGTTATTCAGTCACATGTCCTCATTCTGGGCATCCTTCATAGAAGGTGAAACGTGGTTTACACTTTTTCCGACTTGAAGAACGGCTTTGCAGGTCGTTCGGAACGATTTACAAAATCGTTCCACACAAAGTGTAAACTGACAAATGAAGGATGCCTCATTCTGATATAATAAAAAAAGGCGCGACTTAAAGTCCGCGCCTTTTTTACTCTTATGGTATGCCGAAGATCGGACTCGAACCGATACGGGCGTCGCCCACTACCCCCTCAAGATAGCGTGTCTACCAGATTCCACCACTTCGGCATATATAAAAAATGTCACCCTCAAACTGAAAATCCTATTTATTTCATTTTTTCACAAGAGTCAAGCTTTTTTTATCATAATTTGAAAATTTATAAAATCAGACCCCCAAAGTTTGTAAAACTTTGAAATCCCTGTTTCTTACCTTGAAATAAAAATTTAAGAATCATTTCCCTGAGCCGGTTTAACCGGTTCTGTCGGCTGTGGCGAAGCCGAGGGCTGCTCACTTTCTTCAGGTATGGCTGGTTGCTCAACAGCGGCGGGGCTTATGTCTGTCATAATGGAAGTTCCCGTTTTTTGGCTGGAAATATAAGCAAGCCCCAGAGAAGTTATCATAAACACGACAGCAGCCACTGTTGTCAGTTTACCCAGGAAAGTGGATGCGCCTGTACTGCCGAAAAGAGTCTGGCTCGAGCCGCCGCCAAAAGCGGCACCCATATCCGCCCCTTTTCCCGTCTGTAATAATACAATCATAATCAGGGCAATACAGACAATAACATGTACAACCACTAATAATATTGACATAACACATCACTTTCATCAAAACTGAAACTCAGTTTCTTTGATTTTTCATTAAAATTAAGGTTTCAAGAACGAATCTGTTTATGTCATTCTTGTTTCCCCAGAATAACGCCGAACAGAAATAACGCCGAACAGATGTTATTCTGATTTTCCTTCCTCAACACTATGATTCGTAAATTCAGAAGCGTCCGGGACGCATCGTATTTACGAACAGATGCATCTGGCAAAAAATTCTCTGCAAATTGCAGGTTTTCACCATATACTGAAAGCATTAATACCGAAAAGATCAGAGTTAATAATTCCAGTCACTTAAAACAATGATTCAAAACTTGCGCACTTATGGGTAACAAACAATTTTACTGAATGTTTCAGCACTCAGACTTGCCCCTCCCACAAGGGCACCGTCAACATCGGGCATTGCCATCAGCTCCGATATGTTCCCCGGATTGACACTCCCTCCATACAATATTCTGACGGATTTGGCAAGTGTTTTTCCGAATTTTTTTTCAATCAGAGAACGCAAAAACAGATGAACCTCCTGAGCCTGATCACTGGTTGCCGTTTTGCCGGTCCCGATAGCCCACACAGGCTCATAAGCAATCACCAAGGTTTTCATCTCCTCGGATGTAAACTCTTTTAACCCTTTTATTATCTGTTTGTCAAGCACAGAAAACGTGTCTTTTGACTCACGCTCTTTCTCAGATTCCCCTACGCATAAAATCGGTATTAATTTCGACCGGATAGCAGCATTTATTTTTTTATTCACTGTTTCATCCGTCTCGTCGAAAAACTGTCGCCGTTCGGAATGTCCGATGATCACATATTTGCATCCGGCAGATACAAGCATGTCTGATGAGATTTCACCGGTATAAGCGCCTTCGGTTTCCCAAAAAAGATTCTGCGCTCCCAGAGAGACCCGACTTCCTCTGAGAGTTTCGGATACCAGAGAGATCGCTGTGAACGGCGGGGCAATCATCGCCTCCCTGTCAGTCACATTCGCCACGAGTCTGGCCAGTTGTTCCGCTGTTTCAACCGCTTCGGAACAGGTTTTGAACATTTTCCAGTTTCCGGCGATCAGCGGGATTCGGTTTTCCATTTTATCATTTCCTTAATTGGTTTCAGGTTATCAACGCGAATTAGGAATAGGAATTAACAGGGGCTTTCAGACTAATTTGCAACATGCTGATTTCACAGAACGGGTTTCAACCCTTAATTCCTAACTCCCAATTCCCAATTCCGGCATCCGCCTTCAGGCGGTGCACCTGAACGCCGGAACTACGAACTTTACAATTGCGATCCGATCATGGCCGCCAGATCAACCATTCTGTGGGAGTACCCGGATTCATTATCGTACCAGGAGAGCACCTTTACCATGTTGTCAACCACATGCGTTGTCGCCGCATCCACGATTGAAGATAATGGCGAACCGTTAAAGTCGGTGGATACCAGAGGAAGGTCGCAGTATCCGAGGATGCCGGAAAGGGGACCTTCCGAAGCCGTTTTAAGGGCGTCATTGACATCTGAAACTGTGACACCTGATTTTTCCATACAGGCAACGAAATCGACAATGGACACATTCGGTGTCGGGACCCGAATGGCAAGTCCGTTGAGCTTGCCGGATAATTCCGGAATCACCAGGGAGACGGCCCTGGCCGCGCCGGTTGTGGTCGGAATCATTGACAGGGCGGCTGCCCTCGCCCTGCGAAGATCCTTGTGAGGGAAATCAAGGAGTTTCTGATCCCCTGTGTAAGCATGTACAGTGGTCATCAGACCACTCTTCACACCGAAATTTTCAAGGATCACCTTGGCAACGGGCGCGAGGCAGTTGGTCGTACAGGAGGCGTTGGAGATGATGTGATGCTGCCCGGGATCATACCGGTTTGAATTAACCCCCATGACAATGGTAATATCCGGGTCTTTCGCGGGGGCCGATATGATCACTTTGCGAGCCCCCGCGGCAAGATGCTTTGACGCGCTTTCAGCGTCTCTGAAAAGCCCGGTACATTCCGCGGCAATGTCAACCCCGAAATCCTTCCATCCGATTTTTGCAGGATCTTTTACAGAAGTGACAGCAACAGTTTTGCCATCCACTTCAATCCCGCCGTCTTTGGCCGTAACTTCCGCGTTCAGTCTGCCGTGGACCGAATCATACGCCAGAAGATGAGCCATGGTGACTGAGTCCATGAGATCATTGATCGCCGCAACCTCAATTTCAGGGTGTTTCATCGCAACCCTGAAGACCAGACGACCGATCCTTCCAAAACCGTTGATACCTATTTTAATGCTCATAGTTCCTAATTCCTAATTTCCCAATTCATAGTTCCTAATTCCGCTTGTTTCCTTTCAAAATTCCGCTTGCCAGAGTGATGCTCTTCTTGCCCTCTGCTCGACCGATCCTTCCGAAACCGTTGATACCTATTTTAATGCCCATAATTCCTAATTCCTAATTTCCCAATTCCTAATTCCCAATTCCTAATTCCGCTTGTTTCCTTTCAAAATCCCGCTTGCCAGAGTGATGCTCTTCTTGCCCTCTGCTTCCAGACATTCCGCAAGCTTGACAAGTTCCATCTTTTTCCGGGAATTCACCGCTTTGATAAGGATGGGAAGATTTACCCCGGATATGACCTCCACACGCCCTTCTTCAAGAAAGGAGTAGCTTAAATTGGAAGGAGTGCCTCCGAACATGTCCGTAAGAATCAGCACCCCTTCTTTCTGTCTGACCTCTTTAATGCCTTCCGCAATTTTCTTACGCAGTCTGTCAGCGTTTTCGCTGATATCTATTGAAACAGATGCGGTTGTCTCAGGGCGTCTGCCAAGAATGAATTCAGAAGCATCGATAAACGCTTCCCCAAGTTGGGCGTGTGTAACAATCAAAATACCTATCATAAAACTCCCTATAATTACAGATTTTCCGATTACAGATTGTTGAAAAAAAGCGGATTTCATTCATCAGGCTTGTGGAACATCTCTGACTGAGAAATGAAGTGTTGAGAATTTCCGCTTTCAATCTTCAATATCACGATGAGTGATCTCAACCCGCCATCACGTCCGAAACATTTTGCCGGAAAATATCAAACATTGCGGACGGGGTTTGCAAACCCCGTCCGACAGGCGGCAAGGATTTTCAATTTTCAATATCACGATGAGCGATCTCAACCCGTCTCCCCGGTTTGTCTGTGTGCTCAAATATGGCTTGCGCAACGGCCACAGAGCGATGACGACCTCCGGTGCAGCCGATTCCGATGGTCAGATACGCTTTTCCCTCCTTTTCATACAAAGGGATCAGATAATCAAGCAGATCCAGATATTTTTTTAAAAACATAATCGTTTCGTTGCGATCCAGCACATAGTTTTTAACCTCTTCCGTTTCCCCGGTCAGATTTTTCAGTTCGGGAACAAAATACGGGTTTGCAAGGAAACGGACATCCATCAGCAGATCCGCGTCGTTGGGAACCCCGTATCTGAAACCGAAAGAGAGAATGTTGATCTTCATCAGAGCTGATTTTCTGATCTTCTGCGCAATGTCATGAATAACGGACTTCAGTTTGTGGACATTATAATGGGATGTATCAATAATTCTGTCGGCTGATTTTTTCAGATACTTCAAGTGCTCCCGTTCGGTCCGGATGCCGCTCATAAGGCTTTTGTTTTCAGAGAGCGGGTGGTACCTCCGGGTTTCACTGAACCGCTGCAATAAAACTTTTTCATCCGCTTCAAGGAACAGGATTTCAAAATCATGCCCTTTCTGCCTGAGTGACTCAAAAACGGATTCATAAGAGGAAAGGAAACTTTTTTCGCGGAGGTCCATAACGAAAGCAAGTCCTGCAATTTCAGATTCGCTTTCAATCGGCAGTTCCAGAAACTTGGGAAGAAGAGCCACCGGCATGTTATCAACACAATAAAACCTTGCATCCTCAAAAGCTGCAATTGCAGTGCTCTTACCGGAGCCTGAAAGTCCTGTGATAATGAAAATTCTTAAATTTTTCATATTGATTGCCGGTTGTCATAGCGCCTGCTGTTCACTGTCAAAACGCTTCGTCCTCCTCTCTGATGATGCTGAGGACTTCACCTTTGTCGACAACATTCAAAAGCCTCTCTTTCAAAGGTTCGTTTTTCAGAATCTTTGTAATTCGGGCAAGGACTTTCAGATGAAGGCCTCTTGCATTTTCCGGTGTTATCAGAAGGAAAAAAATATGCGTCAGCCGCCCGTCTATGGATTCAAAGTCAATTCCTTTCCTGCTTAAACCAAAGCCGATAACCAATGACTTTATATCCCTGATTTTACCATGGGGGATACCGATGCCGCCGCCGATACCGGTACTTCCCAGCCCTTCTCTTTCCATGAGCACCCGTACAAGCTCCTCATGCTTCTTACCGACAGCACGGGCCACCGGCAGCGCCAGCTCTTCAATAACACCCTTCTTATCCTGCGACTTCAGATCGACAAGAACCGCGTCTTCTTGCAAAACATCCAGAATCTTCATATCAGTTATCAGTTATCAGCGATTAGTTAAGTACCGGCCGAAAGTTTTCCAGTGGATTCCGGGTCAGAACTGAAAAAAAGTTCCTTTTTTTCAGTTCTGCCCGGAATGACATGCCGCGCAGCTCATGCCGGAATGACATGCCGCGCAGCTCATGCCGGAATGACATGCCGCACCGCTCATGCCGGAATGACATGCCGCACCGCTCATGCCGGAATGACATGCCGCACCGCTCATGCCGGAATGACATGCCGCGCTCATGCCGGAATGACATGCCGCACCGCTCATGCCGGAACGACATGCCGCGCAGCTCATGCCGGAATGACATGCGCGCAGCTCATGCCGGAATGACATGCCGCGCAGCTCATGCCGGAATGACATGCCGCGCAGCCCATGCCGGAATGACATGCCGCACCGCTCATGCCGGAATGACATGCCGCACCGCTCATGCCGGAATGACATGCCGCACCGCTCTGCCGGAATGACATGCCGCACCGCTCATGCCGGAATGACATGCCGCGTTCATGCCGGAATGACATGCCGCGCTCATGCCGGAATAACATGTCGCGCTCATGCCGGAATGACATGCCGCCGGAATGACATGCTGCGCTTATAAAGGAAATCCTAGAAAACTTTTGGCCATTTACTACTAAGAAAACAATTCATGTTAAAAATATGCTCCGCGGTTTTCTTTCAGGGTAAGAACTGACCTGAAAGTCAGAGGGGAGCTTATCAGTTATCAGTTATCAGTTATCAGCGATTATTGTCACTGATAACTGATAATTGGTCATATACTGGGCTGAATCAGCCCATAGTGGCCATCTTTGCGGCGATAAAGAACATTCACCCTGTCTGTTCTGGCGTTCGTGAACACCAGAAAGTTGTTGTTCACCAAATCCAGTTGCATCACCGCTTCTTCCACATCCATCGGTTTGTATTCGATATTCTTGACCTTCACCTGTCTTGCCGCATCTTCAGTCTCCTCTGTCGGAGGCATTTCTCCTTCAGCCATAATATCTGCGACTCTGATTTTGTTCCCCCCTCTGCGCTCCCTGATCTTCTGCTTGCTCTTTTTTATCTGTTTCTCAAGCTTGTCCAGGACCATGTCAATGGCCGAGTACATGTCGTTTGTCTCCTCCTTGCCATTGATTTTCAGCCTGTCGCCGAGGATATGGACTTCGGCGATGTGGCGGAACTTTTCAACCGAAAGCACGACATTTGCTTCCGCGGGGTTGTCAAGGAATTTGTCGAATCGGTCAAGTTTGTCACTGACATAGGATTTTAACGTGTCCGAGGGGTCAAGATTTTTGAAGGTCACAGATGTCTGCATATCATACCTCCTTTCCCTTAAACTTGTTTTCGTTTGTTGGATGGTAATATTTTCATCATTTCACGATACTTGGCTACAGTTCTTCTTGCAATGTTTATATTCTCATCTTCCAGGAGCTTTGAGATTTTATCATCGCTGTAGGGCTTTGCGGGATCTTCGCTTTCAATGATCAGTTTTATGTGTTCCTGAACACTGGCAGAGGAAATTGCATCATTTCCATGAATCGGATTAATGGAACTGTTAAAAAAATATTTCAGTTCGAAAATGCCCTGGGGGGTATAAACATATTTGTTTGTTGTCACCCTGCTGACTGTTGATTCATGCATATCGATGTCTTCTGCCACATCTTTGAGCACCATCGGCTTCAGATGGGTCACACCTTTCTCAAAAAAATCTCCCTGGAACTTCATAATACTTTCCATGACCCTGTAAATGGTCTTCTGCCGCTGATGGATGCTCTTAATCAGCCATGTTGCCGAACGCAGCTTCTCCTGCATGTACTCTTTTATATTTTCGGTAAGATTCCCGTCCTTTTCTATGGCCTCCTGATAGAAAGAACTGATCTTGAGCTTGGGCATTCCGTCCTCGTTCAAAATGATCACAAAATCGTCTTCCAGCTTGTAAATATAAATATCAGGCTCGATATATTGGGGATCTTCATCACTGAAGAGTCGGCCGGGTCTGGGTTCCAGTCCTTTGATAACATTCACGGCAAAAATGACCTCCTCCATATTTGCTTTCATTTCCCTGCATACAGCACTGTAATTTTTGTTTTCAAGATGAGGGAGATGATTTTCGATAATGTCAGTAACAATGGAATCCTCAAACTTCAGATGCCGCGCCTGTATCAGCAGGCACTCCCTGAGGTTCCTCGCGCACACACCAACAGGATCGAATGTCTGTAGCAGGGATAAAACCTGTTCGACTTTTTCAGGAGAAGAGTCGCTTATCCTGACAATTTCTTCGACAGGGATATCCAAGTAGCCGCTTTTAGAGATATTGCCGATAATAAGACTTCCGATTTCCTTTTCTTCATCTGTCGGGGATGTCATCATCAACTGCCATAGCAGATGATCACTCAGAGATTCTTTTTGAGAGATAAAAGCTTCAAATCTCGGCGTGTCTCTTCCTTCGGATTCAAAATCAATTCTGCTGGCAGAATTGTATTCATCAATATAATTGCTCCAGTCAATATCATCGGAAATATTTTCGTCTATTGTGACCTCTTTTTCAGCCACATCGTCAGATGTCATTTCCTGATCTTCGGGAGAGATGCTTTCTGAAACTTCATCCAAAGCCGGATTTTGTTCCAGCTCCTGCTGGATCACTTCCAGCAGTTCCAGTCTGGACAACTGCAAAAGCTTTATTGCCATCTGGAGCTGCGGTGTCATCACCAGGCTCTGGTTCATTTTAATCTGTTGTCTTAGCTCGATTCCCATTTTCTCTGTCAGTTGTCAGTTTGTCAGTTGTCAGTTGTCAGTTGTCAGTTGCAACGGACTGCTGACCACAGACCCACAAACAATTTATAATCTGAACTCATCCCCCAAATAGATGCGCCGGGCAGTTTCACTTGACGCTATTTTCTCCGGCGGGCCGGATTCAATCACCTTTCCATCATTTAATATATATGCCTTGTCGCACGCTCCGAGCGTTTCCCTTACATTATGGTCGGAAATAAGGACCCCGATTCCCCGTCTTTTCAGGTGCGCCACGATGTTTTTAATGTCGATGACCGCCAAGGGATCGACGCCTGCAAAAGGTTCATCCAAAAGGATAAAAGACGGTTCTGTGGCAAGCGCGCGGCTGATTTCCAGGCGCCGGCGTTCACCTCCGGAAAGAACGCTGGCTTTTTGGTCCGAAAGACGACGGATGCCCAGCTCATCCAGGAGCATATCCGCACGATCTTCCTTT
>JAUCGI010000230.1 GCA_030378035.1 Desulfobacterales bacterium HSG2 | reverse complement strand
TCTGGTGGCTTGGATATTCAAAAACAGAAAAGCCGGAGATTTTTATTGATATTTCAGATGAAATGCCGGGTTACACCAGTATTTTATTCGCAGATAACGGTTCCGGTTTTTCCAAGCCAACGAAAGAGATTGTCAAGCCTTTTGTAAGTGACAAGCCCGGAGGAATGGGAATCGGCCTGCATCTGACTCAGCAGATTATGGAATCTCTTAACGGGGAACTTATCTTCCCGGACATGGAATATTTTGAGTTTCCGGCGAAATACGCAGAGGGCGCAAAAATTGCCCTTGCTTTCAAAAAGGAGAAATGAAGTATGAAATTATCAAACATGGGCAGAGTGGTAATTATTGATGATAAATTTGAGGACACCAAGCCTTTGATGGAAGTTTTGGGAAAAGAGAATATCCCTTATCTGTACTATAACGGCAACCTCGAGGAGCTTCCTGAAAATCCGTTCACTGGTATCCGTTTTGTGTTTCTTGACATTGAATTAGAGGGTATGTCAGGACAGAATAAAAAAACAAAAGCATCGGGTAGTGTGGGAAGATTGGGAAAAATAATTTCAAAGGATAACGGGCCTTATGTAATTATTGCATGGACAAAGCATTCGGAAATCTTACCTCTGATTGAGGAAAACTGTGAAAAAGCCAAAATTCCCCCTGTCTTTGTTATAGATATCGAGAAATCAAACTGTAGAACAGAAGATGGGAAATTTGATCTTGCGATAATTTCTGATAAGCTTAAAGAGCAACTGGAGAAAGTGGGTGCCTTCCAGCTTTATGTTGACTGGGAGAATATGCTTAACCACGCAGGTAAGGAATTCATTTCTGATATTACTCAATACTTTTTTCCACCGGATGATAAATGGTCGAAAAAAACGGAGTTCCTTTTTTATAAATTATACAAGACGTATGTTGAAAAAGAGGAATTGTCTGATGAGAACGATAAGCTGAGATGTGCCTTTCATCTTATAAACAGAGGTTTTCTTGATGTACTCGAAAATAAAACGATTGAATATGAAAACAAAAATTTTCGTTTAACTGGCGGAAAGTTGGAACCGGAAATAATTGCACAGATTAACAGGTCATTATTTGTTTCAGATACATCTGTAACTCCTGCTGTCAATCCAGGGAATGTGTATGAGGAAGAAATGAATGATATGCTGAATTTGCTGAAAAAAGACTGTTTCAAAAAAATGCCTGAAGACATTCATTTGCAGTTATGCAGTGTGATTATAACTCCTCAGTGTGATATTGCTCAGAAAAAATTACTCATGCACCGCGTCGTTTATGGGGTTTTCTATGAAAAATCTGAAAAGATAAAAATTAAAAGTGCGGCTCATCTTTTTTCTGTGGGGCCAATCTGGCATAAAGATAAAATACAGTATATCATGTTAAATTTTCAAACTATATCAAGTATTAAACCAGATGAGATAAACAATGCAAACAGGATATTTTCATTAAAAAATGACCTGATTTCTGATATACAGACCAAGGTAGGCAATCATGTCAACAGACTTGGCAATTTCATGCTGAAATGAGAAAACTTATGGACATACGCAGTTGCAACATGTCCCGGATCATAGGGGATAAACCCATGAATTTAACAGCCACACTGACTCAAAAACAGCTTGCGGAGTCTTTGTTGCTAAAAGGAGAACAACGATGAAACTCTTCGACAGCCACTGTCATCTGGACGACCGCTCTTATGGCGAAGATATGGATGAAGTGATAAAACGGATGAATGACGCGGACGTTGCCGCGCTGATGATTGTGGGGATTGACAAAAACCGGTCAAAAAAAGCCGTTGCCCTGGCAGAGTCCCACGCGAATTTTTATGCATCGGTGGGGATTCACCCGCATTTTGCAAAAGACTGCTCCGAATCGGCAGTCAAATCTCTTCGGCGTCTTGCCGAAAGTCGGAAAGTCCGTGCGTGGGGGGAGATCGGACTCGACTTTAACCGGATGTTTTCATCCCGGGAGGATCAGGAGAAAGGGTTTGTCCGGCAATTGGAGGCAGCCGACGATCTGAGACTCCCGCTCATCTTCCATGAAAGGGAGAGCAGCGGCCGGTTCCTTGAGATTCTGAAAACGCATTATGTGAAAAGGACGGGCGTGGTGCATTGTTTCAGCGGAAATCAGAGAGAACTGGAAGGATATCTGGAACTCGGGCTTTATATCGGCGTCACCGGTATCCTGACCATGAAGACCCGCGGGGCAGGTTTGCGGAAACTGGTTCCCCTTATTCCCGAAGACCGTGTTCTGATTGAAACAGACGCTCCTTTTCTGACCCCCGCGCCCGAAAAGAATCAGACCCGACGCAATGAGCCGGCGTTTGTCCGGTCTGTTTTATTCAAACTGGCAGAGGTGAGGAAAGAGGATCCCGAATACCTGTCCCAAGTGACTTGGGGGAATGCCTGCCGTTTATTCGGCGTGCAAAGTTCGTAGTTCCGCCTTTAGGCGGGGTTTATTCATAACGACAGGTTGAATGTGATAAAAGGGAGACAGAAAAAGTATTCGGTTACAATGGTGAAGAATCAGATGACTGAGATAACCAAAAAATGCTGATTATAACACCCTCCGGGGAGGCCCTGCCGAAGCCTGTTATAAAAAGGGATATTGTTTTTTCCTGATTATAACGCCTTTTGGGGAGCGGTGGATTCCGGGTCAAAAATGATAAAATCCTGCCGATTTTTATCATTTTTGCCCGGAATGACAGGTCTCGGAGCCTCTGAAGATAAAACTCCCCAAAAGGCGTTATAATCAGGTTTTTTCTATATTGACAATAACAGCGAGTTTCATGTAAATAAATGGCAGGGAAAATCTGGAAGAATTTCCTGCCAGTCATCTTTCGGATGAACGGACCGGTCGGCCTTTGGAACTGTTATGTCTGCTGGAAAACCTGAAACTTCAAAGAGCAGGTGGAAAAAAATAAACAGATATTCCCGATCTAACTCTTGGCAATTCAAGTGATTTTTAATAATGTATCTATGCGATGATAACCATGTATTTGCTATATTATTTAACGACCGGGATTCAATCGTGTACCTTGCTGGGAAGATCGAGGGATATAAATCAGCATTCAATATGTTAATGAACTTCAATTTGGAAAAATCTGGTCATAAATGAAATGATAAATATTCTCCATATTTCCGACATTCATCTCGGGACAAAAAAAGATCCCAGAATATATCAAGTTCAACTTGAATTTGATTTGTTAAGTGTTTTGAATATCAGAAAACTCGATTACTTGGTGATTTCCGGGGACATCGGGACATACTCTGCCCCGGACGAATATATTGCGGCGGTTGATTTAATAGATGGAATCGTCCGTCGATTCGGAATTGAACAAGATCATATCATTATCGTTCCGGGAAATCATGATGTGAATTGGTATATCTCCGAGCAAGCGTATAATTTTATACCAAAAAGAGCCATGCCCGATCCATTGCCGTATGGAAAACACATCCCGGCTGGTGACCACGGCGTATTGATTTGCGATGATACCCTTTACAAAAGACGATTTGAAAATTTCAGCAACTATTTTTACAAACCGGTTACCGGGAAAAACTATCCGGATGATTACGCAAATCAGGGGAACCTTTATATCAGTGAATCCTATAGAATTCTCTTCCTCGGTTTGAATTCAAGTTGGGAAATCGATCATCATTTTACGAATCGCTCAGGAATACACACTGGTGCGTTATATAATGCTCTTGATCGTTTGGACGATTTATATTCTGATTGGCTTAAAATCGCAGTGTGGCATCATCCCGTAACAGGCCCGGAAGCGATGCAAAATGTGGATTTTTTGGAACTACTCGCTGTTCATGGCTTCAGATTGTTTATGCATGGTCATATTCATGAAGCCCGACAAGGGTTTTACACATACGATCCGGGTCGTAATATGCATATCATCGGTGCGGGAACATTCGGTTCTCCGGCAGTACAGGTTCCAGGTATTCCACTCCAGTATAACCTGATAAAATATAATCCCCATGATGCTACAGTCACGGTTGAAACTCGTAAAAAAGAAAAGCCCGAGGGCGCATGGTCAGCGGATGCAAGATGGGGTGATAAAAATAATCCTACGCCAAGATATAAATTATATTTGAAAGAAACTTCTGAAAAAACGGATAAACGATTACATCAAGTTCAGGTGGGCGATACGATTAATATCAAGAGCTACGGTGACGTAGTTTTTGCCAAAGACAGAGGATTAATGAACATTGCCCGATCATCAGCGAAAAAAGTGTTCATAAGTTGCTCCCGAGAAGATGTTAAAATTGCTAAAAAATTATATTCTGATCTAAGAAAAGAGGGTATAGAACCATGGATGGCGAAAATGGATATCCTCCCCGGACAAAATTGGCATATTGCTACTTACAATGCGATTAAAGATTGCAATTTTTTTATTACCCTTCTTTCCTCAAATTCAATTAAGTCTCCAGGATATCATAAAAAAGAATTGAAAATTGCATTAAAAGTTTTAGATGGATTACCAATTAGTGAGCTTTTTATAATCCCGGTCAGAATCGATGATTGCAGAATTAACGAACCGCTATTGTCTGATCTTCATCCTGCCGACCTTTTTCCATCCTACGAAGATGGTTTTGATAGAATATTGAGAGCAATCACATCCGAAAGACGGATTCATCCCCGCCTAAAATCCTTTTGGATATTTTTATCCACAATCGGTTTCAAAAAAGGAACTATTTTTGAATCAGGCGATTTTATCGCGTTACCGAACAACATGTTTTGGAAAAATCGTTTCAGGAAAGGATTATACATATCGTTTTGGAATGATGATTCATCTCCTGATAAAAAGGCGGTCGACAACATTTATAAAAAGTCCAAAGAGCATACGAACCATGCTGTTTTATATACGAATCGACAACCGACTCTCGACGGTTCGATGGCAATGGCGAGTCTCAGACTTCATAATACGCATCCTTTTACTCTGATCCCGGTAACCGACGCCCTGATCAATGATGCTTTGGTCTCGCATAACGAATCATCGAAATTTGCCGATTATACAGATAAATATTTGGGCAGAGGCTATAACCCTTACGACGTTCGTGATCCGGTATTCGATGGGATCAGTTTTTTCGGGCGGGAAGTGATTCTTGATGAATTAACGAACGAGCTGACTTTGGGAAAACGCATCGGATTGTTCGGTATCCATAAAATCGGTAAAAGTTCTGTATTGAAGTTCTTGCAAAAGAGACTGGAATTTCCGGCAGCGTATTGTTATTTGAGAAGCGGCATGATCTTGGACGAGATATATAAATCAATTCTGACGAGTTGGAATGACGAGGTTCGGATTAAATATCCGAATATCGTCTGGGAAATGAATCCCGATGCTTTTGAAAAATCGTTCAGGAATTTAATGAACCATCTTACAGACGCAGCGCCCGTTCCATACCTGGCCGTATTTCTGGATGAAATCGAAAGTATTATTCCGAATCGGGAAGGTGATAACAAGGCTTTGGAACGGTATCTGCATCTTATGGAAACATTGCGAGGTTTGCAACAGGAAACCGGGTGCTTATCATTGCTCGTTGCCGGTGTTCATCCGACCTTGGCGCGCGTAAATTACTTTTGGGGCAATCAAAAAAATCCGATGCACCAAGTGATAAAACAAAAGTTTTTACCGCCATTGGCAACAGACGATTGCAACATGATGATTCGGAGTTTGGGGCAACACGTCGGAATCGATTTCGATAACGAGACCAGCGATTACATCATCCGAAAAAGCGGTGCGCATCCGTATATCGCTCGTCAGCTCTGTAGTACGGCATATCGTATTTATAAGAAACCCGGGGTGATTCCAATGGATATCGTGCGAGAAGCCGCTGAGGAATTCGTTTATAATCCGTCCAAAAACGATTATTTTAATGATAACGCCCTCTGGGGGGAACTCGGAAAAGCGGATATTTGGGGGGCCGAAGTGAGCAAAACGAATCACCGCATTCTCCTTGATTTGGCATCGACCCCCCACGGATTAACAAAAACGGAATTGTTTCATGATGTCGATAGGCTCACATTCAAACAGGCGTTTTTCGGACTGACGGAGAGAAGTATTATCAGCATCATTCCCGAAACCGATCTTTATCATATTACATTCGGATTATTTCAAGACTGGATAAGCGTTCACAAACTCGATCACAAGGAGTCAACATGGCAAATCCCTATAATTTCGGAAATCCCGTCCCATATCAGAAATTCATCGGACGCAAGAAGTGCCTGAATGAAATTATCGAAGACCTTGTTAATGACAACGGTCACTCGTACGCAATCATCGGCGGACGCCGCTTCGGAAAGACCAGTTTCCTTGAGGCATTGCAGCATAAATTAATTGACAGCTTCAACCGTATGGAAACAGAAACGAGCTCCGAATCATCGATGTTGCCGAAACTCGAAGAAAAGGCATAAATCCGTTGATGTGAGAGAAAATCGGCGACCGGGTCGTCATTCTGAAGCATAGGCAACACCCTCTAAGGAAAGTAACAATGAATTCAGAACAAATGTTTCAAAAACACTTATCAAAAATTCTGGTAGTTGACGACAAACCGGAGAATCTCTTTGCCACGGAGTCCATACTGAAAAAGCTTGATGCGGAGATATTCAAAGCGCAGTCCGGCATGGAGGCTCTTTCTCTGTTGCTGCGTCACGATTTCGCGGTGGCGCTTCTGGATGTCCAGATGCCCGAAATGGACGGCTTTGAATTGGCGGAACTGATGCGGGATAATGAGGAGACCATGCATATCCCCATCATCTTTGTCACAGCCATCAGCAAAGATCAGCAACATATTTTCAGGGGCTATGGCTCCGGCGCGGTTGACTATCTTTTCAAACCCCTTGACCCGGAAATACTGAAACAGAAGGTGAGCGTCTTTCTCACCCTTGACCGGCAAAGAAGACTTCTGGAACTGACCTCCGGGGAACTTTCAAAAACAAACAGGGAACTGAAAAAAGCCAGAGATGAGCTGGAAATACGGGTGGAGGAACGTACCACGGAACTGAGGGCCGCCAATGAACAACTGCACAGGGAGATTATCGAGCGCAGACACGCTGAAGATAAGGTAAAAACCATTCTTGAAACCGCGAATGAAGGCTTCTGGACAATTGACACAAACGCAGTCACTACGAATGTGAACCCGGAAATGTGTTCAATTCTCGGCCGCTCAAAGAGGGAAATCATCGGCCGCAGGGTATTCGATTTTATGGACGCTGAAAATGCGGAGATCGTCCGCAGGCAACTGGAGAGGCGGAAACAGGGAGAACAGGGTGCTTACGAACTGGCTTTTCAGCGTCCGGATAATACGGTTGTGCATTGTTTGTTAAAAGCCACTCCCCTTTTTGACGGAAAAGATCAGATCGGCGCTTTTGCAATGGTAACGGATATTACGGACCGGAGGAGGGCCGAGGAGGAAGTTCGCACACTCAACGCAGAGCTTGAGCAGCGTGTGGAGGAGCGCACTGCCGAACTGGCTCAGGCCATGGATGCGCTGTGGGGCGAAATGGAACTGGCAAAAAAGATACAGACCGCTTTATCGCCTGAAGAGCCGGAGCTGTCCGGATATGAGATTGCGGCAAGTATTGAGCCTGCGGACAAAGTCGGCGGAGATTATTACGATGTCATATCCATAGCCGGCTGTGACTGGATTATCATCGGAGATGTTTCCGGGCACGGTGTTCCGGCAGGTCTGGTCATGATGATGACTCAGACGGCGATTCATACCGTGCTGCTTGATGATCCCGAAATACAGCCCTCCCGTTTGTTGTCCGCTGTCAACAAGACAATTTATAACAACGTGGAAAAATTGGGCGAATCAAAGCATATAACGATCATTGCCCTAACTGTGGGCAGGGACGGAGAGTTTTTCTTCTCAGGCCTGCATGAGGACATACTGATCCGGCGGGCAGGCACGGGAAAGGTTGAACCGGTTGAGACGGACGGGATGTGGCTGGGACTCGAACCGGATATCTCTCAGTGGCTCTCAACCGATACGCTGAGATTGGAACACGGAGACTGCATGGTTCTTTTTACGGACGGGATAACAGAAGCGAGGGGTAAGAACGGCGACCTGTTCGGTGATGATCGCCTGATAAAGATCATTGAGACATCCGGGGACAAACCAGCTTCCCAAGTACATAAGCGTGTGACTGATACTCTGGAGCAGTATGAAAAGCCGGATGATGTTACGCTTGTTGTTGTGAAACGGGTTTGATGATGCTGGATGCTGGATGCTGGATGCTGGATGCTTGGATGCTGGATGCTGGATGCCTGAGGCTTATAAAGTTTCATAAACTTGGGAAACCTGACACCAAAAATATACTTAACAGCTTGACTTTTTACTAAATTATGTTTAAGAAAGCTCCATGTTTCATCGTATCCGATCTGATGTTTTGAAAACAAGGGTTAAGGGATAAGATGGGCCATGATCTTCGTTTGGGCCGCTTCGCTCGGCTTCGCTTCGCTCGGCTTGGATTCGCTCGGCTTGGATTGGCAAATCCAAGCCCCCGGATTTGCCAATCCGGCGGGAGCAGAGTGTGGCGGCTGGCCGAAACGAAGATCAAGGCGACAAGACGGATCAGGAACAGACAGAGATATCGCAGGCGCTCGTAATATTTTTTACGGGCTTTGGCAGATTCACCCACAGGTTTTATCTGTGCAGAGTTAATGATTGTTAAGAAAAAAGAATCGGAGTAGTTGAATGAATAAACTGGAGCTTATCGCCACATTGAAAAATGAAAATGAAATTTCAAAGGCAGAGGCCGCAAAGGTGGTTGAAATTTTTTTCAATAGCATGACAGAGGCCATGGCGCGGGGAGAGCGTGTTGAGATCCGGGGTCTGTGCAGTTTTTTTGTCAAAGATTATAAAAGCTATGTCGGCAGGAATCCGAAAACCGGGGAAAAAGTTCGAATCACCCCCAAGAAACTTCCGTTTTTCAAATGTGGAAAAGAACTGAAAGAGCGGGTAGATTATTGAGAGTTAAGTGTTAAGCGTTAAGTGTTAAGTGTTAAGGACTTCCGGCCTGCCTTAAACTGACACATGCTTTTCGGCCTTTGTGAAGGATGCAATTAGCAATTGTGACCCCATTTCAGAAGAACCGAACTCTTGCTCCTGCTCTTAATCTTACTCTTGATGGATGGACGCGGGAGGAGTGCTAAAATAAAATTTTAGCACATTCTTTCAGATGGCCGCGGGGCAAGTGCCGAAATTTCATTTCGGCACTCCGCGTCCTTTCGGACAAAGCAAAGTGATGACTTCTGTAACAGATCATAATATATCCCTGACACTGCTCAGGGAAGAACAAATACAGATGAAGGCAATTCAATTGTTGTCCACGCTCATCCGAAAGGGAACCTTCCCTCACGCGTTCCTTTTCACCGGAATTGAAGGCGTGGGTAAACAGAGTGTGGCGATGATGTTTGCCATGGCGTGTAATTGTGGTCAGTGGTCAGTGGTCAGTGGTCAGTCGCAATTGACAACGGACAACGGACA
>JAUCGI010000158.1 GCA_030378035.1 Desulfobacterales bacterium HSG2 | reverse complement strand
TGATCAGGACAAAAGAGGAACTGGAAAAACAGAATATGATGAACCGTCTGCTGTCAAAGAGCGAGGAACTTATCAAGGCAAAGGAAGAAATAGCGAAATTAAAAGACGAACTTAAATCCAAATCATCCGCTGGTTGGCAAGCATCAACCAGTGATTTATATGATTTCCGATCACCGACCAAAAACCATCCCATAAACAAACAAGTTTAATATCACAAAAAAAATCCTTGTCAATAAAAATCATTTTTCAGATTATATCTGATTTTTTTATATATATCTGTGCCACAAGACGAACGAACAGCAACTTTTTAATTATCGCCGAATTTTAAACTTCATAATAGCATGCTGATAAACCCTCTCACGCTGGGAAATAATCTTATCAGGATCATGCAATTCACGAACAGCCTCTCTCGCTCTTTCTCCTATCTCGGCAGCGTAGGCAGCATCCGTCAGAAAAGGCAGAAACGCTTCGGCAAGTGCATTCGGATCACCGGAAGGTAATACCTGACCCGCTCCTGTTTTTTCTATCAGTTCGGCCACGCCTGTTGTCGTGTGGTATATAACGGACAAATTCACAGCCACCTAAGTCTAAAAGTGTGAAGTTGTTCTCAATGTCTAAAAATGTCTGAAAAAATGTCTGAAAATGTCTAAAAGAATGTCTAAAGGAATGTCTGAAAGAATGCCTGAAAATGCCTGAAAATGCCTGAAAATGCCTGAAAGAATGCCTAAAAGAATGTCTAAAAATGTCTAAAAATGTCTATGCTATCTGCCTTCAGACATTTTCCATCTTTTACCTTCAAAACAGATAATTCCTTCTTTTCTGAGCGATTGAAGGTTGCTTTTGATTCTGTTTTTCTTTTGTTGCTCGTCTAAAACATCAGGAAGTTTGTCTAAAAGAACTTTTTCAAAATCTGCTCTTTTCCCCTTAGAGAACTCACGCAGGTAATCTATAATCATCTTTTTACAATAATTGTCATCAATACCTTTCAAACTCATATAATCAGCTTTCTGACCCGTTTTCCCGGCTACATGAGACGAAATATGAAAATTGGGTTTTCGGCCTTCGATGAGTCTTTTTTGTCGGAGTTTTCTGATCTCCGCATTGTTTAATGGTTTATGCTTTTGTATTTTATCCAGCAACATAATATCATCCAGACTTAGTTCTGGCATTTGCGCTAGCTGTTTTGCGTAATTCATATCCAGCACTTTGCCGGTAATCACCACCTTGACCTGATTATTTGTCAATGTATATTCAGGCAGAGGAAAAAATTTTCTCTTTTGGATGGTAAACATCCGTCTGATACCACTGCCGATGGTATCAATCATATTGAGATTCACCATCGCATTAGCCAAAAACCAATTGCGATACTGTGGCTCCGGCGCATCTGCGGTAATGACATTTTCAATAGTCCGGGGGATAAATGATCCCATGTTTACAAAGATTAATATGCTATCCTCGTTTTCGATGACATTAATCTTACCGCCCAATGTATAGTCCTGATGGGCAATACAATTATTCAGAGCTTCCCTGATGATGTATGGATCGTAGCTGTCAACCTCATCGGGAAACAGTGATCCGCCGGGCAGATAACGGTATTTCAAATTTCTTATTTTTTTATGGACTTTTTCAATGCTTAACAGAAAAGGACAACAGAAATGGGCATAGTCTTTTTCGATATTATCCCTGTCCTTCAAAATCCAGGAGATTTTAGCCACAGCCGGATTGATCAGAGATTCCGACTCTGGCTTGCCGAGCAACAAAATCGCTGTGTGTGTGATCCTGCCCTTAATGCAAATCTTGGCTTTATTTAAAAAGGTCATATCATCCCATTGCTTAATCTCCTCAAGAAGAGCGGGATTTTTAACTGCGTACAACTCCCGAGCTTTTAAAATGGCTTCCTCAGACAAATCAGAAAGGGTTGCCTGTTCGCAAATCCCGATACTCCAATCATCCTCTCCGGCCTGCTTTCTTATCCGTTCCAATTCTTCCAGATTCAAGGCGTTAAGTTGCTCACCATCTCTGCCGTAATAATGTCCTTCCCACGCTACGGGGATACCCTTTGGTGCAGGGGGTATTTGAAACAAAATCACTCTGCCTTGCCGGGTATTTACTTCATAAATCTCTCTGAATGTGATTCTGTGAGTTGTTTTGTCAGCAATTTCAGCCTTTAAATTCTGCAACTTGGCAGTATCCGTTCTAAATTGTGTGCCAACAATACTTTTATCTTTGTCTTTAATGCCAAATATTAGCCAGGCATCTTCTTTGCCCGATAAATTAGCCTCATTGGATAACGCACTAAAATATTTTCCCAATTTTTTAGAATCGTAATTGTTTTTTGCCTCTTTAAATTCCAGAACTTCAGTCTCAGAGATTTGTGATCGCAAATCGTCTAATTTGGCTTCAATGTCAATCATTTTAATTTCACTCTGTCATCTTTTTGGCACTAATTCTGTTCAATTGCTGCCGAATTTCAAAGTTCATAATGGCCTGCCGATAAACCCTCTCACGCTGGCCAATAATTTTATCAGGATCATGCAATTCACAGACAGCCTCTCTCGCTCTTTCTCCTATCTCGGCAGCGTGGGCAGCATCCGTCAGAAAAGGCAAAAGCGCTTCTGCAAGTGCATTCGGATCACCGGAAGGTAATACCTGACCCGCTCCTGTTTTTTCTATTGCTCCTTCTCTCAACTGCTCTCGCAAATTATGGTCCCAAATCCTATTTCAATGCGTCTCGGCTATTATCCGCATTCTTATTCTTTTCCAAAAATTGGCCAATGTGCTTTTATCATCCGCTTCCTGTTCTTTAAGGATGTCTTTGATTCGTATCCTGAGTCGCCAGACTCGGTCATTCCGCTTTCCTTCCCTTTGAACTTCTTCAATGATGCCGTAATTCTCGGCCAATGGGATCAATATCTCCGTTACAAAATTGTATTGGTCGCCAGAGAATTTCGCATTTAACTGAGCGCCTGTCACGCGAGTTCTTTTTCTGAAAGTGTTGAGAAATCGGATCAGCATCATCTTCTCTCTACTCTCATCAAAAGGGTAGATGGGTCGAGGCCTGACATCATAAAACACAAAGCCCATATCCGCGAGCGCATCAACAATAAGCTGGGGCGAATATTCCCTGCTGAATTCCTCTCCGTTTTTGCAGAAAATGACACCGTAAAACTGGCAGTCTCTGAACATGACATCGGTGATTCTGCCGTCATAGTCAAATCTCGGTTCGTTGAATTCGCATGACTCAAAGCGAACATTTTTCCATTCTGCACCTACAAAACTGGCGTTGACGAATTGTCCGTTTCTGATGGTCACATTCTGAATCTTCGTATGTTCAAAAACGATGCTGGAGAACACCACCTTCGCGTCAAAGGTCACGACAGATTCAAATCCGGTATCGCTGATCAGATAGGGAATTATGGTTCCCACATTTGTCTGAAGATAAGTTGGTCTCCATTCACTCTTCACCATTTCTTCAAGATTCCGCAGAATTTTTTCAATGAATGAAGGCTCTTTTGACAACATTGAAGCCATATGCTTTGCCACAGAATCAGGTAACTGGGCTGTGGCCAGAAATCTCAGACAGGTCTCTCTCCTGTCAATAATCTCTTTGAGATGGCAACTGATAAAGTAGTTTTTGAATTCGGGATGCTCAAACTTTCTGTAGCCATAATCTCCGTCAGTCGGGATCAGGAGCACATGCATTTTCACCATGTCAATAATCTGCCGCCTGTTGTCATGAGGAATGTGCCAGTCATCCATCAACATGGCGAGTATCTCCTCTATGAATTCAAATCTGATTCTTTCCTGCTGAGATCGCCACATCTCTTCGGCAACCAGCGACAAAAAGGCTACATGCTGGGACTGAGAAAGATAGGGTTCCCCGGTCTCTCTCATTTTCCACTTCTGAGTGACTTTTCTCTCAATAAACGCTTCGACAACCGAAGCCACGCCTTCCAGCGGATTTTTCATCTTTCCGACAAACTCGGCCGGAGACAAATCATACCGCAACAGGCCGCGAGCAATCTGGGCCAGCAAAAAAGGTTTGGCCAGCATCGGATGATCGGGAGCGTCATTCTTTGTAAATCCGGTCCGGGTTGTCAAACTTCCTCTCATCTATGGTGATCTTCTTTTCAACCCGCTCATCCTCTGACAATGCCACAATATCACATGAGAGCATGGTGTCCACCATTTTCTGTTCGACAATTCTGAATGCCTCCTGATTTGTCACAGGGCATCCCGGCACAGGGCATTTTTTGGTTCTTTTTTTTGAAAACCTGAAAAGGATGCGAACCGGACAGGTTTCGTTTGTCCCCGCACATCCTGATGGAAGTCCGCTGACAACCCTCAGTCTGGGTATTCCGGAACGTGTGATGGCCGTATTGTCCCACTGCAAGTCAGGCATGGAAATCAGGCGCGTCACCAGTTCTGTTTCTCCCTCTGTGAAAATCCGCTCTGCACGGTTGTACAAAGGAAAAAAGTCAAAAGATGACAGAGCCTGCTGTATTCTCGAAGCCAGATTAGTCAGGGAGCCGTTTTCCATCCACCCGCCATATAACATGAGTTTCGGCTAAACGACAAATTAGATCAGACAGTTTTATACATCACGTTCGCAGTTGTTGCCTGAAAACTGCAATTTTTCAGAAATATGCCACAATATGTTGTGTCTGCTCATATTACTCAGTTATTTGTTATAACAGTAACCACAACATATTGTGTCATGATTCACAAAATGCGGCAGGTATAATTTCAAAGCTGTCCGATTTAATTTGTCAAAATTATGCAGATAGCCGAAAGTCATGTATAATCGAAAACTTATGAATTCGGGCTTGCTGTTGCCCATCAAAGCTTGGTTTGTCAACTGGTTCAGTTCAAATTCCAGCCAATCGAAGGCCGGATCGGTCGGTTTGTAATCAAAGAAGTTGTCAAAGTCTATCAGTATATAAACCATCAATAATTTCTTTTTACGGCTTTTCAGGAAATTCGCTCCTGTAAATTTATGACCGAATAGTAAGGTGTTTGAAATATTCTCCCTATGGACCGGAATAGGATCATGCTGCTGCGGTGAGAGATATATTCATAAATTCTGATTATGGCGATTTTGAGGGAAACGGCGGATTCCAGATCAAATAATGGATACAACCTGATCCGTTAAGACGGAATATACTCCTTCAGCTTAGGCATAATCTGCCTGGCAAAATCCTTCAGATAATTCAGGGTCTCGGCCTCATTATTCACAACCGGCGCAATCAGTCTCACAAAGGAGCCGTCTGTTCTGTGGCGGGTGATTGAATCGATAACCAGATAAATTTTCTGCATATACTCGGAGGAGATGAATCTGCCTCTGGATTGGAACCAGTAAAACATTATCTGCTTTCGGGGACCTTTTTCCAGATCAAGTCTGACTGCTTTTATCTTGCGGGGAGTGTCGCCGGGAAATTCCAGTTCTTCAAGAGATGTCCGGGGAATACTCCATCCCGCGCCGGGCACATCATTCTTGGAGGAACGGATTAAACACCCTTCCTGATAGTTCCTCTGGTAAAAACCGATATAGAGATTAATCTGCTGGCCTTTTGAATTGCTGTAATCAGCCAGGAAATAGTCGTCAACACCTAGTATTCCACGCATATCTTCATCAAAAAACTTTCCGACCCATTCACCGAACTGCTTGGGAAAGGTATCAAAGGGTTTGTTCGGATGAATATTCTTCCCATGGAGCGGAATGGAATGGAGAATCCCTATGGTCAGGATCATAATGGCTGCTGCCGTGAGCGTGTGTTTAAAAGACATATTATTCTCCTCTCCGACTCGAATAATGGATACAACCCGATCCGTTAAGACGGAATATACTTCTTCAGCTTAGGCATAATCTGCCTGGCAAAATCCTTCAGATGATTCAGGGTCTCGGCCTCATTATTCACAACTGGCGCAATCAGTCTCACAAAAGAGCCGTCTGTTCTTTGGCGTGTGATGGAGTCGATAACCAGATAAATTTTCTGCATATACTCGGAGGAGATGAACCTGCCTCTGGATTGGAACCAGTAAAGCATTATCTGCTTTCGGGGTCCCTTTGTCAGGTCAAGTTTGATTGCTTTTATCTTATGGGGATTGTCGCCGGGAAATTCCAGTTCTTCAAGAGATGTCTGTGGAATACTCCATCCAGCGCCGGGCATACAATTCTTGGGGGAATGGATTAAATCTCCTTCCTTCTGGCTCTGGTAAAAGCTGACATAAAGGTTAATCCAATGGCCTTTTGAATTGTTGTAATCCGCCAGGAAATAGTCGTCAGCCCCCACCTCTTCAAGCATATTTTCAGCAAGAAAGTTCTCTTTTCCGACCCATTCTCCGATCTGCTTGGGAAAGGTTTCAAAGGGTTTGTTCGGATGAATATCCTCCCCTCCGTGACTGACAGAATAAAGAATCCCCGTGGTCAGGATCATAATGGCTGCTGCCGTGAGTGTGTGTTTAAAAGACATATTCTGTTCCTTAAAATATACTCAATTGCTGTGTACAGGACAAAAAGCTTCGGATGCCTGAAAACCGGCAACTGTCATTCCGGGCGGAAATGCCGGGAACCGACGGGATTCCGGCATTTCCGACCCGGAATCCGCTTTTTGTCCTGTACGCAGCTCAATTGTGTATATTTTTGTCTGATGGTTTTAAGTTTTAAAAAGTGACTGTCTCAGAAGTTTCGCTCTCAGCTTTTACTGAGTCCTGTCCGGCATTTATCCTTAAAAGTTTACATCTGCAAGTTTACACTTATGGACATCCTGACCATACAGCTTTTGGATGATTCAGGCCCCCTACTACCAAGCCCTATCCAGCATTGCTGACATAAAAAAGTGTGTTGTCAAGACTTTTTATATTTTCTTTTATGCCCTTTTCTGATGCAAACAGTTATCTGTTCCCCCTAAAATATCTTCGGCAATCTGATCCAATTCCTTTTTAAAGGTTCCAATATCTACAGGTGTTACCCATTTTATAGTCAGAAGCAAATCTTCCGGAAAAGATTTCAATATGTTGAAAAAGACAATGGGATCTGTTCCGGCTTCCTTTGTTTTTGTTTCCCGGATAATTTCTCTCCATGTGAACTGTTTATGTTTGGAGATGACCCATATATCCACGATGTCCTTTGCCTCATAACGGAAAATGGCAGACATCTTGTTTGACAGTATGTTTCGCCAACTGTCAAGGATACCAAGCACGGGATCACGGACAAACTCACCGTAGTGACAGGCAATGTCATTGACCAGTTCAATTTTCAGTTCAGTTGTATCATCTTCACATTCCCTTATCAGAAAGAACCTCGTATAATTCTCATACTTCTGTAGCCGATCATAATCAATCTGAAACCCGTCATCTGACCGGGCTGCTTCAAACGCTGCGAATATCTGGCGGACATGGTGTGAATAATTCTGATCCTGATTTACAAACAAATCCAGATCATCTGAATATCTGTGGTGAAAATACCCTCTATCGAGAGCGGTACCACCGGTCAGATAAAAGGGTGTGTTCAGTTTTTTTACGATATTCAGGACTCCATCCTGAAAAGGATACAGTCTCTCCCTGTAAAATTTTTCGTACAAACTCATATTTTTCCTGCAATTCTGCCGGGCGGAGTCCGGAGATGACATCCCTTGTGAGCAGTTCCGACAATTCGGAAAGTCCGAAAAGCCGGAGCAGATCATACCAGCCCAGATATTCGATCATGCGAATCAGGGCTTTTTCCCGGGTGAAGGAACCTGCCCGTTCTTTTTTTCCTGTAGCCACCTCAAACAGCTCATACGGATCAATCTGATAATCCCAGACAATCGGACGCAGGAACTTCCTGATCTGTGTCTTTTCAGTTAATCGTTTCATACGCATCCTGTTCGAGATTGTCATCCGCAGACAGGATCTTCATCAGAATCATTTCCCCATCTCCGGTTCTCCGAGATAATCCGAGTTTACTGAAATAAGCGGATGGGACGGGAAGGGGATAGCATGATCTGCCAGCGGATCCGATTCTCCTCGTAGTCGTTTTCGCTTAAAGTTGAATCCAATGTGCGGTATGTGTAATCAAACCTTATCGTGCCCCACTTCTTCTGGAAACTAAGACCCGCGCCGATCTCTTTGGTCTCATCATCCCGGGTGATTTCAAGGTCTTTAAATTTATCCTTTTTGTAGGATCCGCTCACATCACCGATGATATCCTTGTAAAAAGCATACTTTGCTGTGAAATCTGCCTCATAGTAAACGCCGAAGCCCATCTTTTCGGCCCCGAAATAGTCTTCATCGTACCCGCTGGATGTTTTGAAACTGATGGAACCGTATCTGCCGACAGGCCAGGTTTTTCCGATGTCGCCGTTTACGGACATGGCGGCTTCATCCGGACTTGTCTGTCTGTCCCGAACGAAATAGCCGACACTCAGTGAGAGAGGCGTATCTTCAGCCACTGTGTATGTTATGCCAACGGACGGATCATAGATGCTGTAATTCTCATTATTTCCCTTGAAATCCATGATGGCATGGGCATATCGGACAAATCCTTCAATTTTTTTGGTAAATTTTTTGCTCAGACTCACGCTTCCGTTCCAGTTGTCAAAATCATCTGACGGGTCTGAAAATCTGCCGATGGTATGGGAAAGATTTCCTTCAAGTTCCAAGTGATAGGGAACATATTTGTAAACTAGGCTGAGTGAGGGATTTATGCTTTCATACCAATGTTTGAGCATATCCGATTTGCTCAGATATTCACCGCTTGTGTAGGAAATCTCTGTCTCAATACCGAATTCGTCCGGCTTGAACCAGTAGCTCAGGCCCATGTGTGGATTCACGCTTTCTTCCCAGTAACTCGGATCCTCTTCTGTGGATGAAAATTCATCCCTTGTATAAGACGCACCCGCAGTCATGCTCAGTTGTTTGGGCATGATCCAGTAAGTCACATCTGCGGCAGGGTTATGGGTTGTCCTGTCCTCAATCGTCGGATCCTCATTTTCAAGGATGCCGTAAGCATACTTCATATTGAAAACATCGGACTCGCCAAACTGATGGGTAAAGGCGATATCCGCATCATTTGTATAGTAATACTCCTTGGTTTTTCTTACGGTCTCTTTTTCTGCAACATATTGTTTTTCAGGCTTCACCACCTCATCTTCCGTCTCTGATTCTTCGAGCTTTGTGACAGATTCTTCTGTCAGCACAAACCTGTTCTGAAATTCTAACCGAGTATGCCTTGTGAATCTGATCCACCCTGACAGTTGGGAATTATGGCGCAGCGTGTTGAACTCGGGGGAACTGTCATAACAACTGTATCCCAAGTCATAAGAGAGCGTTGCCCCCCTGGTTTTTTCCAATATCTGGACGGTAAATCCCGGAGAAATGACGGTAATATACTCCTGCTCTTCATCTTCATTGGATGAGAAAAGGTTGTCTGTGTATTCCGGGGTAACCGAAAATCTGGGTGTAAAGATAACCTGATAACCAGCTTGGGAAGACGCTGCTGATAAAAGGAGGCATATCAGCGTGAGAAAACAGATT
>JAUCGI010000229.1 GCA_030378035.1 Desulfobacterales bacterium HSG2 | reverse complement strand
CGGGATGCCATAGGAGTCAAGGCACTTTCCGGTTATGGTAACAGTGGATTCCGGGTCAGAATTGAAAAAAAGTTCCTTTTTTTCAATTCTGCCCGGAATGACATGTCGCGTGGTCGGCTTTCGGGATACAATTCTGCCCGGAATGACATGTCGCGCCGTCGGCATTCTGCCCGGAATGACATGTTGCGTTGGCCTTCGGGATTCCGGGTCAGAATTGAAAAAAAGTTCCTTTTTTTCAATTCTGCCCGGAATGACATGTTGCGTGGTCGGCGTTCGGGATGCAATTCTGCCCGGAATGACATGTCGCGTGGTGGGCGTTCGGGATACAATTCTGCCCGGAATGACATGTCGTGTTGTCGGCGTTCGGGATGCAATTCTGCCCGGAATGACATGTCGCGTTGGCCTTCGGGATGCCAGTGGATTCCGGGTCAAGGCACTTTCCGGTTATGGTAACAGTGGATTCCGGGTCGGAATTGAAAAAAAGGTTCCTTTTTTTCAATTCTGCCCGGAATGACATGTCGCGTGGTCGGCGTTCGGGATGCAATTCTGTCCGGAATGAAATGTCGTGTTGGCCTTCGGGATGCCATAGGAGTCAAGGCACTTTCCGGTTATGGTGACAGTGGATTCCGGGTCGGAATTGAAAAAAAGGTTCCTTTTTTTCAATTCTGCCCGGAATGACATGTCGCGTGGTCGGCCTTCGGGATGCAATTCTGTCTGGAATGGCATGTCGCGTGGTTGGCCTTCGGGATGCCATAGGAGTCAAGGCACTTTCCGGTTATGGTAACAGTGGATTCCGGGTCGGAATTGAAAAAAAGGTTCCTTTTTTTCAATTCTGCCCGGAATGACATGTCGCGTGGTCGGCGTTCGGGATGCAATTTTGTCTGGAATGGCATGTCGCGTGGTCGGCGTTCGGGATGCAATTCTGTCTGGAATGGCATGTCGCGTGGTCGGTCTTCGGGATGCCATAGGAGTCAAGGCACTTTCCGGTTATGGTAACAGTGGATTCCGGGTCAGAATTGAAAAAAAGTTCCTTTTTTTCAATTCTGCCCGGAATGACATGTCGCGTGGTCGGCCTTCGGGATGCAATTCTGCCCGGAATGACATGTCGCGTTGGCCTTCGGGATGCCAGTGGATTCCAGGTCAAGGCACTTTCCGGTTAAGGTAACAGTGGATTCCGGGTCAGAATTGAAAAAAAGTTCCTTTTTTTCAATTCTGCCCGGAATGACATGTTGCGTTGTCGGCGTTCGGGATACAATTCTGCCCGGAATGACATGTCGCGTGGTCGGCGTTCGGGATGCAATTCTGCCCGGAATTACATGTCGCGTGGTCGGCGTTCGGGATACAATTCTGCCCGGAATGACATGTCGCGTTGGCCTTCGGGATGCCAGTGGATTCCGGGTCAGAATTGAAAAAAAGTTCCTTTTTTTCAATTCTGCCCGGAATGACATGTCGCGTGGTCGGCGTTCGGATACAATTCTGCCCGGAATGACATGTCGCGTTGGTCTTCGGGATGCCATAGGAGTCAAGGCACTTTCCGGTTATGGTAACAGTGGATTCCGGGTCAGAATTGAAAAAAAGTTCCTTTTTTTCAATTCTGCCCGGAATGACATGTTGCGTCGTTGGCATTCGGGATACAATTCTGCCCGGAATGACATGTCGCGTGGTCGGCGTTCGGGATACAATTCTGTCCGGAATGACATGTTGCGTGGTCGGCCTTCGGGATACAATTCTGCCCGAATGACATGTAGCGTCGGCCTTCAGGATGCCATAAGAGTCAAGGCACTTTCCGGTTATGGTGACAGTGGATTCCGGGTCGGAATTGAAAAAAAGGTTCCTTTTTTTCAATTCTGCCCGGAATGACATGTCGCGTCGTTGGCCTTCGGGATACAATCCTGCCGATTTGCTGTAGAACGATTTTGCAAATCGTTCCGAACGACCACCCCACAACTTTTCAGCTTCTATGAAGGATGCCAAATATTGATTTATCCTGTAAGATGCGCTATACTGAATTTATGAAAATCTTCTTTGGGCTGCTTCTTATTCTTTTTCTTGCCTTCAGCGGATACCACCTGACCTTCCGAAGATTCAGGCTGCCGCTCTTTGCCCGCCGGTTTTACCTCACCGGAATCGAATTTCTTTTTCTGGGGATACTGCTCGGGCCCCAGTTTCTGAATATCGTGGATGAAGATACACGCAGAGGACTGGAGCCTCTGACTGCGCTTCTGCTCGGATGGACCGGCCTGCTTTTCGGATTTCAGTTTGAGATGGCCAGACTCCGGCGGTTTGCTTTTGAGTTTCTTTCGGCAGCCATCATGGAAGGGGCTATCGCGTTTGTATGGAACTTTTTGGGGATTTACTGCGCGCTCTCCCTTTTTTTCAGCCTCACCGGCCTTATGAAAATCATGCTGGCGACAACGCTTGCATCGGTTGCCGCATGTACCGCGCAGACCGGACTGGCGCTCCTGCCCCGGGATTCGGTTACCCGACATCGGGATACACTCAAACTTCTGACCTGTATTTCAAACATCAACGGGTTAATCCCCCTGCTGACCTTCGGAGTGGCATTTCTGTTTAGCCCCCGATTTCTGATAACAACGAATATCGGACGGGACATTATGGGCGGCTTCGGACTTGTCCTTCTTTACACCCTTTTCCTCACCCGGCACCGGAAAGAGAGTGAACTGATCCTGATCGTCATCGGGATGGCCGTGCTCACGAGCGGGACCGCTTCGGTGCTGCATTTTTCCCCGCTGTTTGCGAATTTCTTTGTCGGATGCTGTATTGTCAATCTTTCAAATGAAAAGGACCGCATCTTCAATATCCTGATCAGCGTTGAAAAGCCGGTTTATCTGCTGATTCTGGTCTTTCTCGGCGTGAACTGCCATTTCAGCATCGACCTGGCTTCGGCTCTCATGCTGGGATCTGTATGCTTCTGCCTGTGGCGGTCTCTCGGAAAAATTTTCGGGGGATTTGCAATCTCGCACCTGAGTCGTGAACTGAAACGCTATCCGCACCGCCTGGGATTCGGACTGCTCGACATGGGCGGACTTTCGCTGGCCATCCTCCTGGATTTTCATCACGGATTTTTGTATGAAATGACCTCCCATATCATCGGCATGATCCTCATGGCGGTCGTTTTTAACAATCTCACAAGCTACTACTTCCTCAGGCAGTTACTCAACTCGTCGCTTAAACAGCAAAGCACCATGCCCTGATGAAAGTGTAACCTTAACCCTTAATAACCTTAACCCTCTATGCATAAAAACCTGATGACATACTTCCCCGCGCTTTTTCTCCTAATTGTGTTTGCCTTATGGGTAAAGAGCGTTGCGATTCAGTCCAGTTGGCAGGGAGCAGGTCTGATCAATTTTTCATCAGCCTTTGTGCTGCTGGCGGCTTACCTGAGCGGACACATTCTCAGACTGGCGCAGATTCCGTTAGTCAGCGCCTGCATTTTCACGGGGATCATTGCAGGCCCGTATATCAGCGGTTTTCTGACCTCTGACATGGTGGGCCAACTGCGGCTCATTGATGATCTCGCGTTGAGCTTCATCGCGCTTACTGCGGGGGGAGAACTGCATCTCCAATCTCTCAGGAAACGCGGCGCTGCCATTGCACTGAACATCGTCCTGATCACACTGGCGGTTTTTGCGCTGGTGTTTGCCTTTGTGGTCTTTGCAGGGAAGGAATTTCAGTTGATACAGAACCTCTCTCCGGCTCAGACGATCTCCCTTGGCATTCTTCTGGGAGTTGTGGCGGTGGCCCGCTCTCCCTCTTCCGCAATTGCAATTATCAGCGAATGCCGGGCTTCCGGGCCGTTCACGGAAACCGTTCTCGGAGTTACAATCGTCATGGATGTGCTGATCATCATCCTTTTCACACTGGCGCTCACCGTGACCCGGCTCATTCTGGCCGGTGCCGGCGGAATCAGTCAGTACACTTTCGTCGTTTTATTTGCAGAACTGGCCACCTCACTTCTCCTCGGCGCGTTGATCGGCAAAGGAGTCTCTTTCTATATCGACCGGGTCGGATATGATCTGTCTCTGTTTCTCCTTTTCATCGCGTTCGGAATCACCAAAACGTCTTTATGGCTGAGCCATTTCACAGAAGAACACTTTGACATTTATCTGCATTTGGAACCGTTGCTGATCTGTATGAGCGCGGGATTCACCGTTCAGAATTTCAGTAAAAAAGGATTTGAATTCATGGAAAGTCTGGACCGCATTGCCCTGCCCATCTATGTTCTCTTTTTTTCCCTGGCAGGCGCGTCCCTGAACCTCGAAGCGCTCCGTATGTGCTGGCCATTGGCGCTGAGTCTGGTTCTGATTCGTGCAATCGGCATTTTCACAGGGTCATGGCTTGCCGGAACCCTTCACAGAGACCCGGCTCTCCATAACAGAAACGCGTGGATGGGGTATCTGACACAGGCCGGAGTCGCAATCGGCTTGGCACAACTGGCTCAGCGCCAGTTTCCTGAAATCGGAGAGCATTTAAACACGGTGGTGCTGGCAGTCATCTCCGTCAATCAGATCATAGGGCCGGTTACGTTTAAAACTGTGTTGAACAAAGTTGGGGAAGCGGGAAAGCGTTAGTGGTCGGTGGTCCGTGGTCCGTGGTCGGTGGTCCGTGGTCGGTGGTCCGTGGCTAGCTGACAACTGACAGCTGACAACTGACAGCTGACAACTGACAACTGACAACTGACAACTGACAACTGACTAATTCCCGAGCTTTTTCTCTATATCACGCTGGCGCTGTTCCGAATCGATTTCCACGCCCAGGTGTCCGAAGCTCATAAGCGGCGCGACGATATAGATGCCTTGGTGGGGCTTTCCTGTTTCACGGCAAAGGGTTTCGAGATAGGCGACGGCGTGATCCAGTATCTCCCGATCCTCGATGACGGTGAACAGGGTTTTGTTATAGCGCATTCCTTCACGGGTGCGAAAACCTGCAAAGATGGGGATGTGCTGACTGATCAGTTGAAGGGAGTCGGTGCTTTCCATCACGGTTGCCCCTGTGATTCCGATGTCTAACCAACCGGTGATAAGATCGTCAAAGATATCCTCGTTATTGATGACAGCTATCAAAATATACATATTGTATCCACCAACGGCATTCTTATAAAGTTCGTAGTTCCGCGCCGCCTAAAGGCGGAACTACGAACTTTAATGAAAGGGCATTTTCTCTTCCATATCCCTGATTTTTTCCCAAAGTTCTGCTGAATCCCTGGCCGTTCTCACCGCTTTTAAAATATTCGGATTCCTGCAAAGCCTGGAAATCCCTGCGAGGATCTGAAGATGTAACGCTGTTTCATTTTCCGGAATGACTATCGGCAGAATAATATCCACAGGCCGACCGTCCAAGCTGTCAAATTCAACAGGTTCAAGGGGCCGAAGCAAAAGAACGGTTGCATCCTCTGCTTCCCGGCTTGCCGTATGCGGAAAGGCAACACCGCCACCCACACCTGTACTCATGGTTTCTTCCCGATCCCTCAAACCTTTATAGATCACTTGGGCATCTTCTGCAACGCTGTTTTGTGCATACGCGTCTGCTATAAAATGAAGGACCGCTTCTTTGTCCCGGCATGGAATGCCTAAAAAGATATCTTCAGGTCTGAGGTTTTTCCATATTTTCATAATGCCTACTACAGCAACTCGTAAATTGTTTTTGTGTTTGGTTGTTTTGTGTTTTGTGTTTGGTTGTTTTGTATTTTGTATTTTGTGTTTGGTTGTTTTGTGTTTTTTTGTTTTGTGTTTGGTGTTTGGTGCAAAGACATTCAAATATCAAACACCAAACACCAAACACAAACCAACCAAACACCAAACACCAAATACCAAACACCAAACACCAAAACACCAAAACAAAAGAAACCGGGTTTTTAACAAAAAACCCGGTTTCTTTCTGTTGAACGCCTATTCTGCTTCAACCGCGCTCTGATCCGCATCCTCTTCAGGTGCCTGTTTCTTCTTCTTCTTTTTCTTTTCCCTTTTGCTCTTTTCAGCCCCCATCAGTTCAATGAGGGAAAGTTGAGCGGCGTCTCCCGCACGTCTTCCCACTTTGACAATCCGGGTGTATCCTCCGGATACTGAGCCAAAACGCTCGGAAGCCTCCTCAAACAGCTTGTGCACAACACCTTTTTCCCTTACAATTGCAAGCGCCTGACGTCTGGCATGGAGGTCTCCCCGTTTTGCCAGCGTGACAAGACGATCGGCCCAGTTTCTCAGTTCTTTTGCTTTCGCAGTAGTCGTCTGAATGCGGTCATATTTAAAAAGCGAGGTCACCATGTTGCGAAACATGGCCTTCCTGTGACTGCTTGTCCTGCCTAATTTCAAACCCGCCTTACGATGTCTCATAACATCCTCGTTAGTCAGTTGTCAGTTATCAGTTATCAGTCAGCAAAACACTGACCACCGACGAATCATTCAATATCATCTTCCTGATCCTCCTCCGGAGCCACAAAACCGTCGAGCTTCATACCCAGAGAAAGGCCCATCTCAGCTAAAACTTCTTTGATCTCATTTAAAGACTTCCTTCCGAAATTTTTGGTTTTCAGCATCTCAGCCTCGGTTTTGCTTACCAACTGATAGATTTTCAGAATATCCGCATTTTTAAGACAGTTGGCGCTGCGCACGGAAAGTTCAAGCTCTTCAACACTTCTGTAGAGATTTTCATTGAACAGGGGCTTATCCTCTTCCTCTGCAATCTTATCCGGCTCCGGTTCCATCTGCTCATCAAAATTGATGAAGATCGTCATCTGCTCCTTGAAAATCTTGGCAGCATAAGCAATCGCATCCTCAGGAAAAACGCTGCCGTCTGTCCAGATTTCCAACGTCAGTTTGTCATAGTCAGTCCGCTGCCCCACACGAGCGTTGCCCACCACATAGTTTACGCGTTTTACGGGTGAAAACACAGCGTCTATCGGAATCGTTCCCATTGGCGCATCTTCGTCTTTGTTGACTTCAGCCAGAGAATACCCTTTTCCGACCCTGACAACCATCTCCATTCTCAGCCTCGCGCCGGCTGAAAGGGTCGCGATGTGCAGACTCGGATTGAGAACCCGCGCTTTGCCGTCACCGCTGACGATATCGCCAGCCGTCACTTCCTTCTCTCCCTGCACATCGATATGTATCATCCCGGGTTCGGGATCGGAAACCTTGAAGCGCACTTCTTTCAGGTTAAGAATAATCTCGGAAACATCTTCCAGTACTCCCGGCAGAACATCGAATTCATGCATCACCCCGTCAATCTTCACTGATGTAATGGCAGCGCCGTAGAGGGAGGAAAGAATGATCCGTCTTAACGAATTCCCGATAGTTATACCAAATCCCCTTTCAAGAGGCTCACAAACAAACTTACCATACGTAGGCTTCCGAGTTGTTACCTGAACCTTTTCCGGCCTTATCATCTCCTGCCAGTTCATATACATCAGTTCATTTGACGACATTTGTCCCCCCGGATTCGGAAACTTGAAACTTGAAACTTGAAACTTGAAATTTGAAATCTGAAACTTGAAACTTGAGACTTGAGACTTGAGACTTGAGATTCAAACATGTCGGTTCGAGTTTCCAGTATCGAGTTTCCAGTATCCAGCATCCAGTATCCAGCATCCAGTATCGAATTCCCGGTTTCCAGTTTCAAATTATTTGGAATAAAGCTCTACGATCAGTTGTTCCTGCATCGGCATGGTAAGATCTTCACGAACAGGCAAAGCCTTTACTGAGCCTTTCAGGTTTTCCTTTTCCAGGTCAAGCCACTGGGGAATGCCTCTTCGCACCACTGCATCCAACGCATCTCCGATGGACTGGATATTACGGCTTTTTTCCCGGATACTGATGATATCACCCACTTTGATCAGGTAAGACGGAATATTCACTTTCCTGCCGTTGACAAGAAAATGATTATGTCTGACAAAATGACGGCCCTGTGTGCGTGAATTCACAAAACCGAGCCGGTAAACGACATTATCCAGTCTGCGCTCAAGGAATATGAGGAGATTTGTACCGGTAATGCCCCTCTGTCGGTCCGCTCTCTCAAAAAACAGTCGGAACTGTTTCTCAGTCAGTCCGTACATGCGCTTCATCTTCTGTTTCTCACGCAACTGAATACCGTAATCCGAAACCTTTCCGCGACGGCGCTGACCGTGCTGACCCGGCGGATAGCTCCGCCGATCAAAAGCGCATTTGTCAGAATAGCAACGGTCTCCCTTCAGAAACAGCTTCAAATTTTCACGTCGGCATAGCCGGCAGACAGAACCTCTGTAACGTGCCAAATTTTCCTCCTTAATTTATAAGTGAGAACTGTTCACTCACCACTTCCCATTTCTCTGTTTTCATTCTCACCCTTCACTTGATTAAACTCTGCGCCTTTTGGGCGGTCGGCATCCGTTATGCGGAATCGGCGTCACGTCCTTAATCACCGTAACATTAAATCCCGCAGATTGGAGAGAGCGCAACGCGGATTCCCGGCCGGCTCCGGGGCCCTTGACAAAGACCTCCACATTTCTCATACCATGCTCCATCGCTTTTTTGGCAGCGTCCTCTGCCGCTAGCTGGGCAGCAAAAGGGGTGCTTTTCCGAGAGCCTTTGAACCCCTGAACACCCGCGCTTGACCACGAGACAATATTTCCCACCGGATCGGTGATTGTAACAATGGTATTGTTAAAAGTCGATTGAATATGGACAACACCGTTTGCTATATTCTTCCGTTCCTTCTTTTTCGTACGGGTCTTTCTTTTCGCCATATCAGTTATCACAGACCAGTTATCAGTTAACACAGATACCGGTTATCAGTTATCAGTTATCACTGGTCGCTGATAACAGATAACAGATGAACCTGCCTACTTCTTCTTAGCTCCGCCTTTCTTTTTCACAGCAGCCCGTCTGGGGCCTTTTCTTGTCCGGGCGTTCGTGCTTGTTCGCTGTCCCCGCACAGGAAGGGATCTCCGATGACGAAGGCCCCTGTAACATCCCAAATCCATCAGACGTTTGATATTCATGGAAATTTCTGTACGAAGTTCCCCTTCAACCTTGCATTCGCTGTCAATGATCTTACGGATGTTGTTAATATCCTCTGTTGTCAGATCATCCGTTTTCTTGCCAGGATCAATATCAAGCTTTGAAAGTATTCGGCTGGAAGTCGTCCTGCCGATACCGTAAATATACGTCAGCCCGATTTCAACCCGCTTACGTTTTGGTAAATCTACGCCCGCAATTCTTGCCACGCCTCATCCCCCTTTTTTGGATTGAAGATTGAAGATTGAAGATTGAAGATTGCGCCGAACGCCGATCCTCAATCTCCAATCTTCAAACTTCAAACTTTTAACTTTTAACCTTGTCTCTGTTTGTGTCTTTTATTTTCACAGATGACTCTGACAACCCTTTTTCTGCGGATGATTTTACACTTATTGCATATCTTCTTCACAGACGCTCTGACTTTCATCTGAAACCCCTTTTTACAAATAGAATCTTTATCTTTAATCTTTATCTTGCTCTTGCTCTTGCTCTTGCTCTTTATCTTTATCTTTATCTTTATCTTTATCTTTATCTTTATCTTTATCTTTATCTTTATCTTTATCTTTATCTAAGAGCAAGATAAAGAGCAAGAGCAAGAGCAA
>JAUCGI010000228.1 GCA_030378035.1 Desulfobacterales bacterium HSG2 | reverse complement strand
CCCAAAGGGGACAAGATCGCGTATTCTGCCAAGGAAAAAAACGGACGCTTCAATATCTGTGTGATCGGTTTTGACGGCAGAGGTCCGGTCCAACTGACGCGCAACTCAGGGGACAACGAAGCCCCCACATGGTCGCCGGACGGAAGGATGATCGCTTTCAGTTCAACTCGTGAGGGGCCGGCCAGAATATATGTGATGACAGCCGGAGGCGCGGAACAGAGACGTCTGCTCAGTTTATCCGGAGAGCAGACAAGCCCCAGATGGTCTCCGGGCGGTAATGACTGAACATGGAACTTGCACTTGAACTTGAACTTGAACTTGAACTTGAACTTGAACTTGAACTTGAACTTGCACTTGAACTTGAACTTGCACTTGCACTTGCACTTGAACTTGAACTTGAACTTGCACTTGAACGTAAACGTAAACTTATTCATTTACGGGCAAGTGCAAGTGTAAGTGCAAGTGCAAGTGCAAGTTCAAGTGCAAGTTTAAGTTCAAGTTCATGCTCCGGGGTTCTTTGCGATTTTAAAAAACTTGATGATCGAATGAAACATTTTTGGAAAGGAGGGAAAAATGCAAAAAAAACTGGGTATGGTTATGATTCTGGTATGTGTTGTTCCAGGATTGATGTTTACAGCTTCGTGTTCAAAGAAAAAAATCGAGCCTTCTGTTCCGATCTCCGTGTATGAGGAGGAGGATACGCCTCTGATAAGGCAGCCGGTACCGACCGCGTCCGACAGGGACCGGATGGCAAGACTGCAGGCTATTGAGGAGGAGCGGCTCAGGCAGGAGCGACTCAGAAGAGAAAGGGAGGAGGCGGCGGCGGAGCATATTGGAAGCGAAGACGAAAGAATCGTCTTTGTCGAGGACGATACAAGGACTTCCACAAGAGACATCATAGCCGAAGATATTTACTTTTTGTATAACAGTGCCGCGCTTTCTTCTGCCGCACAGGAAAATCTGAGGCGGAAGGCGGAATGGCTGCGAAGTTATCCGAATGTTTCCGTGATTATCGAAGGCCACTGTGATGATCGGGGAACCAACGCCTACAACATGGCGCTGGGAGACAGACGCGCGGAAAGCGTAAAGGCGTTTTTGGCCAATCTCGGAATTTCGGGATCGCGGATGACAACCATAAGCTATGGGGAGGAGCGGCCTGCTGTTCGGGGTCATAGTGAGGCAGCACGGTCAAAGAACAGACGGGCGCATTTTGTTCTGGAATAAAGTCGCTCAAGATGAAAACCGGATTTTTCAGAAAATCCGGTTTCCTAACGGAGTATTTGCCATGAAATTCATTATTTTAATCGCTTCAGCGTGTCTGTGCGGCTGTGCGATGCAACAGGATATGCTCGCGCTTAATGAGCGTATCATCGCACTGGAAGAGCGCAACAGTGAACTGGAACAACGCGGAGCGGCGTCGATGAGGGAGAGCGAGCGGATCAGAACCCGGATTGAAGATTACAGCAAGACCCATGAAGAAAAGACTCGGAATCTGAGAAGCCAGTCTGCCGAGATGCAGGCATTGTTTGAGGGATTCCGAGAGGAAGTCCAGGGACTGAGAGGAAAGCTTGAAGAGACAGATTATCTGCTGAGGCGGAAGATAAGTACGCTTGAAGAAGCAGAAAATAACAGAGAGAACCGATTAAGGCAGATGGAACAGCAGTTGAATTCCCTGGCATCCAGGAAAACTGACGCGAGGCCGCTGCGCCAGGACCGGGTGCCTGACAGACCAGAAGCGTTTTATCCGCCAACGGAACCTCGAAGACCGGCTTTTGAGGCACCTGACAGACGGGTGCCGAAAACGCCCGCGGTCAGTGAGGGTCTTTCGGAAAACGAACTGTACGCGCTGGCAAAACAGGCATTTGACCGGAGCGACTTTCAAATCGCACAGGAGGGATTCAGAAAGCTAATAAACATATATCCGGAATCGAGACGCGCCGATAACGCCCAGTTCTGGATCGGTGAAATATCCTATCGGCAGAAACGGTATGAAGATGCCATTTTGGAATACCAGACAGTGATAGAAAAATATCCGAAAGGCAACAAGGTAAAAGCCGCGCTTTTAAAACAGGGCTTCGCCTTTTTCAACCTGGGCGACAAAGCAAATGCCCGTCTTATCTTGCAGGAACTGGTTGACAGATATCCGGACTCCCATGAAGCCAAGCTTGCGAGGGATAAGTTGGATTGGTTTTGATCGGTTGACGGTTTCCAGTTTACGGTTTACGGTTTACGGTTTACGGTTTACGGTTTCCAGTTTACGGTTTACGGTTGACAGTTGTCCATGCTCGATCAACCGTCAACTGGAAACCGTCAACCGTCAACTGGAAACCGTCAACCGTCAACTGTCAACCGTAAACCGTAAACCGTAAACCGTAAACTGACAATGAAAGTAATCGGCATAGATCCGGGTCTGGCTGCTACGGGCGTCGGGATTGTCAGGGGAAAATGGCTCGGGATTGATGGCTATGCTTTTGGCGACGTTCATACGTCGGCAAAGACTCCCCTGCCGGACCGGCTGAATCGGATATTTTCCAAGCTTCTCTTGGTATTGGAGGATGAAAAGCCTGATCTGATGGTGGTGGAGGATGTGTTTTCCGTGGAAAAATATCCCAAGTCCGGGATAACACTGGGGAAGGTGACGGGTGTTATCCTGCTTGCCGGGTGTCATAAGAATGTGCCGATAATCGAGGTTTCGGTCCGCGAGGCCAAGCAGATTCTGACCGGAAACGGTAATGCCACTAAAAAGCAACTGGAAATATCTGTCCGGCATATGCTTAATTTGGAAACGCCTATCAAATCTTTCCATGCCTCTGATGCGATGGCTATGGCGCTTATCGGGCTGTTTCGCTGGCAGATGTAAAATGAGGCGGAACGGCTTATGGTTTGGATTTTGCACTTTGTGGTCTCGGAAAAATATGACATCGGATTTGAACCGCAGATAAAAACATTACTGGTTATAATGGATTTGGGGGAGCTCGGAAAATGACAGCGGATTTCAGGATGAAACGGATATTCCCGGATCGGATATGACAGCGGATTCCAGGGATTAAACGGACATATCCGTTTAATCCTCCTATCCGTTGTCATATTCCCGGCCCCTCCCCTAAACCCGTTATAATCAGAAACCGCTTTCAGCCTCGGAATTTATTCCGAGGCGAGATTCCAAAGCGGAAACCAATGTTTTGTATAACAAAGAGAGGAGTCACCATGGAAGAATTATTTGAACTCAGGGCCTGCCTCGAGCAGGGACATTACACCGATGCAATGACCCTGGTGGGAGAAATGGAAGATATGAGCAAAGATGACAAAATCAACAAAATCCAAAGCTTCACCATCGTTCTCCTGATTCATCTGATCAAAAAAGAGGCGGAGAAACGAACAACACGCTCATGGGAACTTTCCATCAGAAACGCTGTCCGTCAGATCAGCCGTGTAAACAAACGCAGGAAAGCCGGCGGGTATTATCTGAAGGAGGAGGAACTGAGAGAGACGGTTCAGGAGGCTTATGAAGAGGCGCTGGACAACGCAGCGGTCGAAGCCTTTGAGGGCCGCTATTCCGAGTCAGCGCTTGCGGAAATGGTGGATGAGGAAAAGATCAGGAAAGAGGCGTTGCAACTGATATTGGAAGGCCAGAGAAAAAAGAGGTGAAGGTGAAAAAAGCAGAATGGAAACATCGCATAATGACAAGGCAGTGGATGATCTGATATGGGCACAAGATCCGTCAGAATTAGGAATAATACCTTGAATATAAAAGAAACAGACCGACTTTTACAATTCATACTGGCAACAGCCGGCCAGGAAGATTTTGAAAGCCAGAAACTTGCACCGGTGACAATGGATGTGACGGGCGAGCAGATTTACGCTGATCAGGAAGATACTGAACTCGGCCCCGTCCACCTGATAAAATATCTGTATCTTGCGGATTTATCCTATGCCGAAGATAATGAAGGTGAGACTTATACGTCACTGCCGTGGAAATTTCATCATTTTGGTCCCTGGGCAGAGGAGGCATATTTAAGAATTGAGCCGGTATTGGAGTCAATTGGGGCTGAAAGAAGATTTGTTCAACTGACAGCTTTTGAATATGATGTCAGATGGTCTGTGCAACAAGATGATGACTCCTATTATTATCTTGAGAAAGATATCCCTTTAATCATAACCGGTTCCGTTCAGAATTATATCCGTAAATTTAACGCGATAACAGAGGATATTCTTCACTTTGCATATAACACCTGGCCGATGCTCAGAGCAAAGCCGGGTGATCTGTTGGATTTTACTCTGCCTGATTATGTCAGGAAAAAAAAGACGGATTCCGCCATTCCTGATTTATCTGTGAGACAGAAGAAAAAGAGGAAACATGCCGCACAGTCGTTAAGGGGGAGATTCAGAGAAAAATTGAAAGCAAAAAAGAGAAAAGTAAGAATTCGATTCAGTCCTCCGCCGGTGTATGATGATATTTTTTATGAAGGCTTGGAGGCTCTGGATTTGTTGGCAGGAGAAGATATGAGGGAAATGGAAGGAACTGTCCGTTTTTCCGATGATATTTGGGAATCAAAAGCGAGGTTTGATCCGGATGTGTCCTGAAGACTCTGTTCAAAATATGATAGAAGAATGGTGGGTTGAAGACGATTCTTTTGAATATGATCGCGGAAGATTAATAAATGTCTTCTTACCCCATATTGGTCAGATTCCTAAAAAACTGGTTGCAGGCGGGCGTCCGGAAGCGACGGATCATATTCATGCGGATTTTATGATAGAACCTCTCAGAATCAAGGAATCTCAGAAGAAATCTGCCATACCTGTCGCCGCTCTTCCGGCTTTTGAAAATGAAGTGAATGCCATATACAGGGCCAAAAAAAGGCCCGCTCTTATTGTTTGCGAAGGCGGTGAGAATATTGATGAACAACTGACTCTTGGAAAGCCGAAATGGCAAACGGCACCGACGGTTCTTGTTGCTCCTTACTATGGCGTGGATGAAGGCGGGTCAGAGGCCGATTTTAATCCTGAATTTATGATGCGGGTAAGACATTGTATGTATCCTCAGTTTATGTGGGAGAAACTGCCCGTTGCCGGAGAATCAATTTTGCGATTCGATCTTATGCAGCCGGTCGGACGACATCATGATGCGATTGAGTTGACTGCTTACCGTCTTAGCGAAGACGCGCTCATAATTCTGGATGAATGGCTCAGATGGCTTATCCACAGAGAGTTCAGGGAAGATAGCCTGTTGTTCTTTTTTAAAGAGGAAATGAAGAAAATAATAAAATGATCGGTTATATAGAAGGCAGACTTTTGAAAAAGGAGGAGGAGCGGATTCTTCTTCTTGCGAATCAGATCGGATATGAGGTGATGCTCCCTGCCATTGTAATGGAAAATCTGAAAACAAAGGCGGTGGGGGATCATGTCTCTCTTTATGTCTATTATCACCAGACCGACCGGCAGCCCAAGCCGGTGCTGATCGGCTTCAATTCTGAAATTGAAAAGGAGTTTTTTCAGTTTTTCATTTCTGTTGAGGCGATTGGCCCGCTTAAAGCGGTTAAGGCTCTGAATATCCCTATCGGCGATATAGCAAATGCCATCGAGTCAAAGAATGCTGGTAAGCTCGAAAATCTGAAAGGAATCGGAAAAAGAACTGCCCAAAAAATTATTGCGACCCTTGGCGGAAAGATGGGCAAATTTGCCCTGATACAGAAACCCGCGAAGCAGGAGGAGGATAAGAAGCCTGCCACAGAAGATTTTACAGAGCAGGTGCTGGAGGTGCTGGTCTCTCAGTTGGGGCACAAAGCTTCGGATGCGAAACAGATGGTTGCGGATGCCATGAATCGGAACAGTGACATTTCGACGCCGGAGGAGCTTTTTGATGAAATTTACCGGGGTGGATTGCAGAAGTGAAACTCTCCTCGGCCCGCTCCTGCCGGATTGCCAAATCCGGCAGACATGGGTTCGGATTTAGCAATCCGAACCGAGCCGCAAGGGATATCCCCGGCCCGGCCCCGAGGGATTGTTGATGTGTCAGAAAATTACTTGATCGTGAACCTAAATTTAAGGAAAGGCGGAAGCAGTATGAAAGTATTTTTGGAGAAAATCCATATCAGAAACTTTCTGAGTTTGCGGGATGTGACCCTGCCACTGAAGCGACTGACGGTTCTGGTGGGGCCTAATGCCAGCGGCAAGTCCAATGTTTTAAGATCATTATGGCTTTTAAAAAGAATGATGCACACAGAAAGTCCGCCCTCTGCCAAATTCATTCAAGAGGTGATGTGGGCCGGCCAGGCAAATTGCATTGGCTTTCATCTTCAGGCAAATGCAGATGGTTCTCTTGCTGATTACAGATTAGAATTGGATGCAAAACTTGAAGACAGAAATCAGATAGCAGTCGAAGAATTAATTGTCAACAAAGTAAAAGTTATATCCATCCGGAACGGGCAGGGTGAAGTAAAAGACGAGGATGGTGAAAAACCGACAATTTATCGTCCGAGCAAACCTAAGCTGTCTCTGAAATCTGCCAGTGATTATGGCAACAAACCTGTCACAGGCGTCTTGGCTGAGTTCATCAAGGACGGGAAACTCTATGACTTCGATCCTGATGAGATGCGCGGAGGCAATGCTTTTTATCAGGATTTGGAAATGGCTTCGGGGAGGCATGACCGTTTATCAAACCTGCCCGGTCTTGATGGTGATGGTTCAACTCTGAGAGATATTCTTTCTTACTGGTTTGAGAATGACAAAGAATGTTTTGATTCTGTTAACAAAGCTTTTGAGGACTGCACAAAATGTAAAATAGAAAAACGGGCCGATAACAGGGATGAATTCTGTTTATGGGAAGGCAGTGAGAAACCTGTCTCTCTGAGAAAAGCGTCAGATGGGACAATGCGTTTGCTTGCGTACCAGATCCTGCTCAGTTATCCGGAAGTACCTCCGTTAATTGCCATAGAAGAACCCGAACGGAATCTGCATCCGTCCGCTTTGAAGGAAATGGCCAATCTGCTTGAACAGTTGGCTGAACGAACTCAGGTCATTATCACCACCCATAGCTCCCGACTCCTCGATGCATTTAATCTCAGAGGATTATCTGACAATCTGGGGATTCTTTTTTTACAGAATATACCGGGAAAAGGTACAAAAGTCATAGACATTGAGGAGACACGCAGAAACTGGGAAGATATGAATGGATGGATAACGGATTATGGCATCGGCAGCGCCATATTTGACAGCGGACTCCTGCAAGAGCTGATGGAGGGATAGTCATGGCGAACGTCAGGTTCCAGTCTCCGAAGTGCGGAGAGGGGGACTGTGCGGACAGGAATGCCGCAAAAAATCTGAAAGCAGGACACGGCGACCCGGAAACAACCCTTTGGACGCCGAAGGACCGGATGAAAGCGATTCTGCCTGACAGATTCCACGCCGGTTGGAAACCGCCTCCGGGCAGAACCTCTTGCTCTTGCTCTTGCTCTTTATCTTGCTCTTGCTCTTTATCTTGCTCTTGCTCTTTATCTTGCTCTTGCTCTTTATCTTGCTCTTTATCTTTATCTTGCTCTTGCTCTTTATCTTGCTCTTGCTCTTTATCTTTATCTTGCTCTTAAATCAAACGGGCGCAGGCAGAATTAAGATAAAGATAAAGAGCAAGATAAAGAGCAAGATAAAGAGCAAGATAAAGAGCAAGATAAAGAGCAAGATAAAGAGCAAGATAAAGAGCAAGAGCAAGAGCAAGAGCAAGATAAAGAGCAAGATAAAGAGCAAGAGCAAGAGCAAGAGCAAGAGAAAGAGCAAGATAAAGAGCAAGATAAAGAGCAAGATAAAGAGCAAGATAGAGAGCAAGATAATAAGAGTAAGATCAACTGAGTATATTCTAAGGAACAGATTTCAATGAAATATATCACAGCAAACAATGAAGATATAAATTTGTTAAAAGATCTTCTGAGAGAGAAAAAGGAAAAAATGGATCAGAGGCTTCCGGAATGGGAGAAGCAGAGAGACGAATGGATTGACAGGGTGAAGGAACTCTATGAAGAGATTCATGCCTGGTTAAAGCCTCTTGAAGATGATGGGTATTTGAAAATTACCTATACGGATATTTCCATATCGGAAGAGCAGATCGGCCTTTATTCCGTTCAAAAGATGCTTATCACCTTTTTCAATAACCGGAAAATTGAGTTGGAACCTGTCGGGCTTCACGTCATCGGATCTGACGGAAGAATTGACATGAAATTTGCTTCTCATACAATGATGCTTATCGGATCCGTTACCGAAGGCAAATGGATGTTTGCGGAACGCAGGGAAGACGGGAAAAAGGGGACATCGTGGAACTTTGATCAGGACAGCCTGAAAAGCTTTCTGAAAGATTTTATCGAGGAATTCTGATCCCATGCCAAACGACGTTCTGACATATTCCTCTGACAAACCCGGCATCGTCTCCCAGAAGCCCTTGCCGATTGACGGAGAACCGGAAATTCTCTCGCTTCGCCCCAGGCAACTGCCGGATTATGTGGGCCAGTCCGATACCGTTGAAACGCTTAAAATTGCCATTGAAGCGGCAAAGAAGCGGAAAGAACCTCTGGATCATATTCTGTTTCACGGCCCCCCCGGGCTCGGGAAAACGACCCTGGCCCATATCATTGCCAATGAAATGGGAGGGAATCTGACAGTGACATCCGGGCCCGCGCTTGAGAAAGGGGGCGATCTCATCGGCGTTCTGACGCATCTTGAAGAAGGAGATATCCTGTTTGTGGATGAGATCCACCGAATCCCGAGAGTCGTTGAGGAGTTTCTGTATCCCGCAATGGAGGATTTTGCCGTCGATTTTGTGTTTGACAAAGGGGTTCACGCACGGAGCTACAGATATCGCCTGAAACGATTCACCCTTGTCGGAGCGACGACCCGCGTCGGCCTTTTATCCGCGCCGCTGCGGGACCGCTTCGGCATTTTCAGGAGCCTTGACTTTTACAGTGAGGCTGAACTGATGAAAGTTGCCGCACGTTCGGCCGCTTTGTTGGAAGTTCCCATTGATGATGAAGGAACCGCCGAACTTGCAAAACGATCCAGGGGGACGCCGAGAATTGTGAACAGACTCCTCAAACGGGTCAGAGATTATGCCCAGGTGCGGGCAGACGGAAGCATCACAAAGGAAATCGTGGCAGCGGCCTTGTCCCTGGAAGGGGTTGATGAAAAAGGGCTGACAAATCTTGATCGCCGCTACCTGGAAACCATTATTAATTTTTATAGCGGCGGTCCCGTTGGCATTGAGGCGATTGCCGCAACGCTTCAGGAGGAGGCGGATACGCTTGTGGATGTTGTCGAGCCGTATCTCTTAAAAATCGGAATGATCATCAGAACCTCTTCAGGAAGAAAAGCTGTCATCACTGATCCGTCATCCGTAAACAGCAAACAACGAACGATTTGGTAAGACAACCAACAACTGACAACCAACAACCAACAACCAACAACCAACAACTGACAACTGACATGTCTATAATTACATTGCTGACCGATTTTGGAAAGGTCCAGGATATCATTGATCAGAGTCAGAAGTGAGCTTCCGCCTGCCTGGATCATCGACAAATACTGCCTGTATTCTTCATCGCAAATTTTTTCTCCCAAAATATCCGCGAATCC
>JAUCGI010000023.1:27860-44204 GCA_030378035.1 Desulfobacterales bacterium HSG2 | reverse complement strand
GGATGCGTCCAGATGGCAGAAGACCCCCTGCGGACATCGCTCCGAGGAAAACGTCAGCCGGTTTGTCATTCAGGGACGGGACGCCACGCCCACACCTCTTGACGACCTGCGGCCGAGTCCTCTTTGGTTTGATGATTTTGATGATAATAAAAGTGAGGCAAGACAAAAACCGTAAACCGTAAACCGTAAACCGCAAACCGTAAAACCGTAAACCGTAAACCGTAAACCGTAAACCGTAAACCGTAAACCGTAAACCGTAAACCGCAAACCGCAAACCGTAAAATTAGAGGAGGAAGAAGGTATGAAAAAAGCATTATTGTTTATCATTTGTTTTTTTGGAGTGTGTGTTTCTCATCCGGGAATATCGGCTGAACCCATTAAAATAGCGGCTATTTTTGCCAAGACAGGGGACGCTAAGATCAGCACGGTTCAGTGCTTTCGCGGGGTAAGCCTCGGAGTTGAGGAAATCAACGCTCAGGGGGGGCTTATGGGCAGGCAAATCCAACTGGTCGAATTAGATAACAAAAGCAACGCGATCGGGGCGAAAATTGCCGCGTTAAACGCGGTCAGACAGAATGTAATCGCTGTTATCGGAGCGAGTTGGAGTTCCCATTCCCTGGCCATGGCCCCTGTCCTGCAAAAAGCGGGAATCCCGATGATCTCCCCTGAATCCACCAATCCGGAGGTTACCCGGGAAGGCGATTATATCTTCCGTGTCTGTTTTATTGATCCGTTTCAGGGAAAGGTGATGGCTCAGTTTGCATTTCAGGATCTCGAAGCCAGAACTGCCGCGATCCTGAAAAATGTCAACAGCGATTACAGCACAGGGCTCTCCCGGTATTTCAAGGACTCCTTTCTCGGAAGCGGCGGAAAGATAATGACAGAGGAAAAATATCTGGCAGAAGCTACGGATTTTACCGGTTTTCTTCAGAAAATCAAAGAATTAAAACCGGATGTCGTATTTGCCCCCGGGTATGAAAGGGACAGCAGCTTATTGTTAAAGCAGGCAGGAAAAATCGGAGTTCAGAGCGTTTTCCTGGGAGGTGACGGATGGTCCGAGACAGTCCGCAAATTAGCGGGCCAGGCCGCCGAAGGCCATTACTTTTCTTCTCATTGGCATAGTGATGTTCCCTTTCCTGCCAGCAAGGCCCTGATGAAAAATTATCATCGCAAACACAGCGGAGAGTTGATCGTTGCCTCTGCTCCGTTGACTTACGACGCGATAATGGTTTTGGCCCACGCGATTCGCAGCGCGCAGTCCTCAGAACCCAGAAAGATCAGGGACGCGCTGGCCTCAACAAAGGACTTTCAGGGCACTACCGGAACCATCCGCTTTGATGAAAACGGCGATCCTCTGGACAAGGACGCGGTTATTCTCAAGTTTGACAAGGGTAAAACTGTATTTGTCAAAACCATTAAACCGTAAGGAGTTGAGGAGTTTAGGAGTTTAGGAGTTTAGGAGTTGAGGAGTTTAGGAGTTGAGGAGTTTAGGAGTTTAGGAGTTTAGGAGTTTAGGAGTTTAGGAGTTTAGGAGTTTAGGAGTTGAGGAGTTGAGGAGTTGAGGAGTTGAGGAGTTAAGGGTTAAGGGTTAAGAGAGGCGAAGATTTCCTTAACCCTTAACCCTTAACCCTTAACCCTTAACCCTTAAAACTTACAGGAGGAGATTATGAAAAAAATACAATTGTCCGTCATTATTCTTATGTTTCTGATGATATTGTCTCAGGCGGTGTGGGCTGAGACCGCTGAGACCATAAAGATCGGGTTCATCCTTTCCAGGACAGGGGTGGCGGCAGATGGAAACGTGTCTTTGACTCAGGGGCTGCGGATAGCGGTGAAGGAAATTAACGATATGGGGGGAGTCATTGGAAAAAAGCTCGAACCGCTCCTGTTTGATAACCGGAGTACGCCTATCGGGTCGAAAATCGCCACAGATAGGGCTGTAAAAGCAGGAGTTTGCACGATCATCGGGGCCAACTGGAGTTCCTTTTCTTTGGTCGCTGCAAAAGTGGCCCAGGCCAATCGCATCCCTATGATCGCTGATTACGCGACCAATTCCGATGTCACCAGAACAGGGGATTATATCTTCCGAATCTGTTTCACTGATCCTTTTCAGGGAAAGGCCATGGCTCAGTTTGCCCGGAATGATCTTGAAACAAAAACTGCCGTAATTTTAAAAAACGTCAGCAGCGATTACAGTATGGGGCTGGCTCAGGAATTTCGCAAGCTTTTTGAATCTCTGGGAGGAAAAATCCTGCTTGAATTGAAATATATTCAGAATGAGAAGAATTTCAGGAAATTGCTTGAACAGACCAAGCAGGTTTCCCCGGATGCGCTTTTTGTTCCGGGCCAGTTTGAAAGCGGCGCCGTGGTCATGCAGGCTCAGGAGATGGGAATAACTGCCATTCCTCTCGGAGGAGACGGGTGGGGGGGAACGAATTTCTATAAAAAAGGCGGATCATCGATGAAGCTGGGATATTATAGCACCCACTGGTCTGAAGAAAGCGACCGGAAAATCAGTCGTGAATTTCTTAAACGGCTTCAGGCTCACGGACCAGTTGATGCGGGTACGGTACTCGTCTATGACGCGGTTTCTCTTTTGGCCCGCGCGATTGAGAAAGCCTCTTCCTCGGAACCTGGGAAAATCCGGGATGCCCTGGCCCGGACCAGCAATTTTGAAGGAATAACGGGCAGTATCACCTTTGATGAAAACGGCGATCCCATCAAAGATGTGGTGATCATGCAGATCAGAGATGGCAAGGCCCATTATCTGAAGACCATGGAACCTTAATTGGGAGAATTGGGAATTACTGTGATCTCGGGCAAAGAAGGAACCAATTCCACCTTATTATTATAAGGTGTCAGTTCCTTCTATGCCCGTGATCACCATAGGAATTAGGGCTAACTGCCAAAGGCTAACTGGGCTAACTGCTAGCAGAAAGGAATTTGAATTATGATAAAGACAAAGACTCTTCGTTTTCAGATATATACAGCGATTGGCGTGACGTTTTCCTTTATTGCCCTCATTTTCGGCTTGATTCTCTGGCCTTTTGAAAATCAGCGTCGTCAGACAGTGATGAAGAAAATCGAGTTATCCATCAATGCCATTGTGGAGCAAAAAGAGGAGGCCATTGCCAATGAGATATTCCTTCAGCATCGGGAAGCGATTGAAATCATTATAAATAAGATATCAGAAATCGAGGGGATCGCTGGGATCGGAGTTTATGACCAGGAAGGGAATTTATTTGCCGCGACAGATGCCCTGTTTGCAAAGCATATCTCATCCCAGGCGCGTGAAGCGGTTTCTCAGTCCTATGCTTTTTCTGAGGAGACACTGGATCATCAGAAAGTCGCGGCCTACACCAAACCCGTTATCGTTATCGGCGAGATACTCGGATATTTTAAAATATATTACACTCTGAGCGATGTTGTGAAAGAGACGCGTCTCGGTATTGCCATTTTCATATCGCTCCTTCTGACAATTTTATTATCCCTGACTGTGCTCCTCAATGTATTGCTTTCCCGTTCTGTTATCGGGCCTGTGGGCGTGCTTATTTATGCAATGCGGCGGTTGCAGGAAGGCCATCTTGGCGAACAGGTGGACCTTCGCTCTGAAAACGAGATCGGGGAGATGGCCCGGACTTTTAATCAGATGTCGGCCGAAAACGCGGACATGTATCGGAGACTTGATGAACTGAATAAGAATCTTGAACAAAAGGTGGCTCAGAGAACCGAGGAACTGAATGCGAGAAATATCAAACTCAGGCAGGAAATTGAGGAGCGGGAACGGGCCCAGGCAGAATTGCAGCGGGCCGAGGAAAAATACCATTCTCTGTTTGAGAACTCTGCTGAAGGGATATTTCAGAGCACACCTGATGGCAGTCTCCTCATTGCCAACCCTTCTCTGGCAAGATTATATGGCTATGATTCGCCTGATGAGATGTGTGCCGCTGTCACCAATATCGGAAAACAACTGTACGTCAATCCTGATGCTCGAAAAGAATTTGGCCGCCTCCTTTCTGAAAAGGGAAAGCTTGTCGGGTATGAGGCGCGATTTTTTCGCAAAGACAGAAGTGTTATATGGATGTCTCTGACTGCCCGGGCAGTCAGAGATGACCAGGGTGAGCTGGTTATGTATGAAGGGTCTATCATTGATATCAATAAGCGCAAGCAGGCCGAACAAGAAATCCGGTCTCTGAATGCGGCCCTTGAGCAGAAGGTTGAAGACCTCAGAGCTGCACAGGATGAGCTCAGAAATAAGAACATCCGGCTCAATGAGACCATCAGAAAGGTCGAGGAGGCTAACAGTAAAATCATGGAGAGCCTCCGGTACGCGAAAACCATACAGCAATCCCTGCTGACCAATCTGGATCAGGTGAAAACGTATCTTTCTGACAGCTTTTTTATCTGGATGCCCAGGGATATCGTGGGCGGAGATATTTATTTCATAGATATGTTTGAGGAAGGGCTGATTATTGCTGTGATTGACTGCACCGGTCACGGGGTTCCGGGGGCCTTTATGACCATGATTGCCTTCTCAGCTTTAAAACGGATTATAAAGGATGAGGCATGTTATGACCCTGCCGAGATATTGAAGCGGTTGAATCTCATCGTCAAAACAACGCTTCAGCAGGATACGGAATACGCGTCTTCCGATGATGGTCTGGACGCCTCCGTTTGTTTTATCAAAGGTATGGGCCCGGATTCCCGGACCAACAAATATCTCATTGCAAACAGCGGACAACAAACAACGGACATACAGCTTATCTTTGCCGGCGCAAGACAGCCGCTATTGTATATTAACAATGGCGATTTGAATGTTATCAAAGGGGACAGGCAGAGTGTCGGGTATAAAAAGTCCGATCTTGATTTCAGCTTCACCAATCACAGGGTCCGCATCGGAAAAGGGATGTCTTTTTATATGTTTACAGACGGGGTTACAGATCAGTTGGGCGGAAAAAAACGGCTTCGCTTCGGAAAGAGACGTTTCAAAAATCTGCTGAAAGAGAACGCGCAGTTGCCTTTTGAAAAACAGCGGAATGTATTGCTCCGTACCCTTGATGAATACAGAGGCCAGAATGAAAGGCAGGATGATTTGACAGTGGTGGGGTTCGGGTTTTAGGTCTGTGGGATATGAACATCCATCCGGAGTGCAAGGCTTGCCTTGCAAGTGAGGCCCGAAACAGTGACTCGCAAAGCAAGCTTTGCACTCCGGATGGGCACTTCCGGATGAGAAAAGAGGAGGATCAAAATGAGAATCTGGCTTAAGGAAAGAATCGGAAAGACCGAACTGTTCACGGGCATCCGGAGTGCAAGACTTGTCTTGCAAGTGACTTGCAAAGTAAACTTTGCACTCCGGATGTCGGCCGCCCGGAGTTCTGATCCGCGGTGGCTGAAGGCTCCGAAGAAGATAACCGGGAACTGGTTACAACCATCCATCGGAGTGAAAGGCCTGCCATCCGGAGTGCAAGACTTGTCTTGCAAGTGACTTGCAAAGTAAACTTTGCACTCCGGATGCAAGTGACTTGCAAAGTAAACTTTGCACTCCGGATGCAAGTGACTTGCAAAGTAAACTTTGCACTCCGGATGCAAGTGACTTGCAAAGTAAACTTTGCACTCCGGATGTCGGGCCGCCCGGATGTCGGGCCGCCCGGAGTTCTGATCCGCGGTGGCTCAAGGCTCCGAAGAAGATAATTAATTAGGATTTAGGTTTTTTTTCAAAAATCTTGGGATATGAACTTGACATCCTGTCTGGGCTGTGCTATTAAGCGAAAATATGGCCTGAGAGAAAGAGACCCGGTTTCAGGATCGGGTCATCAGGTTTCCATAACGCGGCACCGTGTCAGAAACCGGATTTTTTGTTCTTTAACCCGAAACTGAAACTCACGGAGGTAACCAGTATGAAAACTTCATCATAAAGGGCAAGGGCGCCACGCCGAGATCGCCGGATGATCTTCATCTCTCCGAGATCCTTCGGCAGCCCGGACCGGGAGAAGGAGCAGAACTAGGCCGGAGTGTTGTGCGTGACTCGCAAAGCAAGCTTTGCACTCCGGAGGTGAAACAGATTATCGTATGGTGTATTTATGTTATGGTAAACAGAAAAGGAGGCGTTATGAGTCAGACAAACAAGAATGTTTTGGCTAAAATCTTTATCATTTGCTTTTTTATTATTTTTACGTCAGCAAACACGGCTTTTTCGGAAGAAAAGCCGATCCTGCTGAAAGTCCCATCCTCTTTTAAGCTTGCCCTGCCCGGCATAGGCACAAGCATCACATGGATTGCGGAGCGTATTGAGGCAGCCAGCGGCGGAAGTCTTAAAATGAAGCTTTATGAACCCGGCGAGCTGGTAGATGCATTCGAGGTGCTGGATGTTGTATCAGCAGGAACCACAAACGCGGGTTTTTCCGGGGCCGGCTACTGGGGAGAAAGAATACCCGGCGCGCATTTTTTCGCCACCGTTCCTTTCGGACCCGAGGCACCGGAATACATTGCATGGCTCTGGTACGGCAATGGAATGAAACTGTACCAGGAGATGTATGATCGCGCGGGCCTGAATGTAAAGCCGCTGATCTGCGCGATAGTTTCTCCTGAAACATCGGGATGGTTTTCAAAACCGATTAACACGCCTGAGGATATCAAAGGCCTGAAGATGCGTTTTCTGGGCTACGGCGGCAGGGTGATGAAGAAACTCGGCGCGTCGATCCTCATGCTGCCCCCCGGGGAAATTTTTCCCGCGCTTCAAAAAGGGGCCATTGACGCGGCCGAGTTCTCCACACCCGCAATTGACAGGCTGATCGGATTTCACAAAGTGGCCAAATACAACTATTTTCCTGGCTGGCACCAGCAGGCTACGGTTCTCGAACTGCTCATTAACAAAGATGTCCATAACAGCATGAGCGATCACCAGAAAATGGTTCTTGAGGTCATCACCCGGGCAGCCGTTGCCGACTGCGTTGCCTTTTCCGAGTCCGCCCAGGGCCCGGTCATCAGGGAAAACTTGGAAAAATACGGGGTCAGGAATATGACGTGGTCCCCGGAGATGCTTGCCCTGTTCAAAAAGACCTGGCTTGGGATTATCGCCGAAGAAACGGCCAAAGATGAGTTTGTCAGGAAGGTGTGGGAAGATATCTCCGCATTCCGTGAAGATTACGCACATTGGAACAAACTCGGATTTCTGCCGCGCAGATAGGGGCGTGAGGCGTGGGTGTGATTCGCATTCACGCCTCACATAAAAAACATGACTTCCTGTAACAGGTGCTGTGCCATGAGAAAAAGAAAAATTTCCTTGTCCGTGAACATGAAACTTGGAACAAAGATACTGACAGCGTTTCTTGGTGTGGGTCTTATTCCTTTTATCTTTATCTGCATTGTGTCTCTGCTCAGATCAGATACCGCGCTTTCAAAACAGGCATTTGGCCAACTGGAAAGTATGCGGGAGATTAAAAAGGCCCGGGTCCAAGACTATTTTGCGTCACGTCGTACCGAACTGGAGGTGCTGATGGAAACCGTGACCGCGCTCAGGCAGGCCGCTCTGGACAAACTCACGGTGGGCCAGGAGATAAAAAAAGCCCAGGTGGAAAATTATTTCACGGAGCGTGTGAACAATCTCACGGTTCTCTCCAAAACCACCACTGTCGCCAATGCGTTGAAAAAATTCAGAGGAGCGTTTGCAGATGAGGACGGAAAGATCGGGGGCGCGTTGTATTCGTTTACGGATTTGAAATTCGGGGGATCATTGAGAGAGTTCAGGGAGCAATACCAATTTGATGATCTGTACCTCATTGACAAGCACGGAAATATTGTCTATTCCGTGTCCCACAAAGAGGATGAGGGCCAAAACGTGGTTACGGGCACATTAAAAGACTCCTCCCTTGGCAAATGCTTTCAGAAAAGTCTCCGGGGGATCGCAATTCAGGACTTTGAACCGTACCCGGTTCTTGATAATCAGCATTTCGCATTCATGGCCGCGCCCGTCACGGATCAGCTCCGTGACCAGTTCGCGGGGGTTGTCGCTCTCAGATTAAATCCGGGTCCAGTCCTCGATATCGTCAGGAGACACGAGGGGATGGGAAAGACCGGACAGACTTATATTGTGGGTAAAACAGAGAGCGGGATCACTTATCGGACAGACGGGAGCAGAATCGGTCAGGAGAAAAAAGGACCCGACATCGAAAAAGCATTGACAGGGAACTCGGGCCACGGCTTTGAAATCAGCGGCGTCGGGGATCTGTTAATCACAAGTTACACTCCACTGACGATTCCTGATCTGAACTGGGCCATGATTAGCAGCATAAGCCTGAAAGAGTCTGTTAATCCGTCACTCGCCGGAGATGAGGATTACTTTACCAAATATAACAATCATTTCGGATACGATGACCTCCTCCTGATCCATCCCCGGGGGGAGATTTTTTACACGGTAGCCCGAAAACCGGACTACGGTACAAATATCCTGAACGGCGAGTATGCTGATTCCGGATTGGGCAGACTGGTCCGGGACGTTCTTGAGACAAAGGATTTCGGAATGGCCGATTTTTCGCTTTATGCCCCGGATAACAACGAGCCGGCCGCGTTCATCGCCGGGCCGGTGGTGAATAACGACATTGTCGAAGCCGTGGTTGCCCTGAAACTCTCTGTCAATTCAATCAACCGGATCATGCTGGAACGCGCGGGGATGGGCGGGACCGGGGAAACCTACCTGGTCGGGAGTGACAAGCTGATGAGATCGGACACGTTTCGGGACCGGGCCGGGCATTCGGTAAAGGCGTCTTTTGCGAATCCGGCCGGAGGAAAAATTGATACCCGGGCCAGCCACAACGCGCTTTCAGGAAAAACCGGCGCGGAAGTCATCAGGGGGTACCACGGGGATTCGGTACTTTCCTCTTATACCCCCCTGAAGGTGAAGGACACTGTATGGGTTTTGATCGCGGAAATGGATGAAACCGAGGCATTTGCCGCGGTCACGGAACTTAAATATTGGATGGGGATGGCCGGTGCCATCGGCATCGCCGCAATTATCCTGACAGCGATTCTGATAACCCGTTCTGTGAGCGGACCGATCCGCCGCATTGTGGGCGGTCTGAGCGAATGCGCTTACCACCTGACCGCGACTGCCCATGAAATTGCCACTGCCAGCCAATCCCTGTCCGGATATGCGTCTGATCAGGCGGCCGCTATCGAGGAGTCTCTTGCATCATTGGAAAAGATGACGGTTATGAGCCGTGAGACCTCGGAACTGTCCCTGGGAACCGAGCAACTGATGAATGAAAACAGAGAGAAATCGGCTCATTCATTAAAGTTTCTCGTGGGACTGACACAGGAAATGGAGGAGATTGAGGCCGACGGCGGCAAGATGCTCTCCATTATCAAAAACATTGACGAGTTTGCCTTTCAGACCAAGCTGCTCTCCCTGAATGCGGCCATAGAGGCCGCACGGGCCGGTGAGGCAGGGGTCGGATTCGCAGTTGTGGCCGGAGAGGTCAAGATTCTGGCCATGAGGGCGGCAGGGGCCGCGAATAACACCCGGGTCCTGCTCGACACCACCGTAAAACGCGTGATCCGGGCTTCGCATTCAGCAAAGGATGTCAGCGCCGACTTTGAAAACATTATTGAGTCGTCCACGGTGATGGGCGAAAAGACTGCCGCAATTACCGATGCGAGCAGGGAACAGGCAAAAAAAATCGGGCAGATCGGCAGGGCTGCGAATGGAATAAACGAGATAAGCCAACAGATAGCTGCGAGTTCTCAGGAGTCTGCCGCCACGTCTGAGGAACTGTATGCCCGGGCAGAGCAGATGAGAGGCTTTGTAAATGAGCTTATGATGCTGGTCAAAGGCTCGACAAGTCGGTCACCCAGTAATCATGGAACAACCTTAACCCCAAACCGAAACTCACGGAGGTAACCCGTATGAAAACTTTAAAAACACTTTCAATTCTCAATGTTATTCTGGCATTGTCTGTCCTGTCTGCCGGAGCGGCAGGCGGGCAGCCACACGAGGATTCCACACCCTGGATGGCGATGGAGAGCGGCACGTCCGGTTTTTTCAAGAGCGTCCGGGGAAATTCCCCTTCGGACATTTTTGTCGCGGGCGGGGAATATGATTATGGCACAATGCAGTATTGCGGCGTCATCCTGCGCTTTGACGGAACAGGGTGGAGCACCGCACACCGCGGCGTGTTTCAGGATTTCAACAGTTTATGGGGAAGTTCCGGCTCAAATCTTTTTGTCGTGGGCGGGGGCTATGATGACGGGATGTCCCGGTACGCCGGCATCATCCTGCATTATGACGGCGCGGAGTGGACTCTGATGAGCGCGGGTGCGTTCATGCCCCTGAACGATGTCTGGGGCAGTTCGGATCGGGAGGTTTTCGCAGTGGGAGACGCGGGAACGATTCTGCGCTTTGACGGGACGGCCTGGCATGAAACGGACAGCGGCACGGACAGAAACCTCCGGGGCGTATGGGGCGCTTCGGCTTCGGAAATTTTTGCTGTGGGAGAGGCCGGAACCATCCTCCGTTTTGACGGAACCGGATGGAGCCAAATGACCAGCGGAACAGAGAGATACCTCGAAGATGTCCGGGGCAAATCCGGGTCCGATGTCTATGCGGTGGGAGATGCGGGGACCATCCTGCATTTTGACGGAGCAGAATGGCAGGAGATGATCGCCGGCACAGATGCTGACCTCAGAAGCGTATGGGTCCGTTCCGCTTCCGAGGTTTATGCGGCCGGAGATGCCGGAACCATCCTGCATTACAACGGAACCGACTGGCATGAAATGAACAGCGGAACACCCCAACGACTCAGAAATGTATGGGGTTTGGCCCAGGCCGGACCCGCGGATATCTTTGCTGTCGGGGATTACGGCACAATCCTGCGCTACCTGCCGCTCACCCTTGAACTTCCCGAAAGCGTGACAGAAGGAGACGGGATCCTTGCGGGTCGGGGCATTGTTCGGTCCGTTTATGCCCCGGACAGCGATCTGATCATCCATCTGATCTCAGAAGACGACTCGGAAATATCCGTGCCCGCAACCGTGGCCATTCCCGCGGGTCAGACCTCGGTTCTGTTTGATCTTACGGTTACGGATGACGCGCTTCCGGACGGGTCTCCGAAAATCAGCGTCACAGCATCGGCTCCCGGATATTCCTCTGCCACGGACCTTGTTCGGGTCATTGACAATGAAGCAGCCGCTCTGGCTGTCACTCTGCCAGAAACCGCGGCCGAGGGGGACGGTACGCTTCAGGGTACGGTTTTTGTCAGCCCGGCGGTTGAGAAGGATGTCTCCGTCTCTCTGATTTCAGATGATATCGGAGAAGTCACCGTGCCGGAAAGTGTCAGCATCCCTTCGGGCCGGACATCCGCAGTCTTTGACCTGATGATCGGCGATGATACCGAAATCGACGGGATAAAGACAGCAACGGTCACCGCTTCCGTGGCGGGCTGGACTTCCGGCAGCGATACCATTGATGTGGAAGATAACGACCCCAGGGAACTGAGTATTCACTTTGATACTGACATGGTTTCCGAGGAAGACGGCCTTCTGTCCGTTTCCGAGCATGACGGTGTGCTTGCCGGTGCGGGAATTATATCTGTTCCGGGAACCGTTGCCTCAGACCTGATGGTTCATCTCTCATCAGACACCCCTTCGGAAATCAGTGTTCCGGAGACGGTTATCATTCCTTCGGGAGAGGCATCCGCCAATTTTGATCTCACGGTCACTGAGGATTCTGAAATTGACGGGTCTCAGACTGTCGCCATTACGGGTCATGCCGATGGTTGGACTTCCGGGAGCAGTTCCATTGATGTTCACGACAATGATCCGGGAACGCTGATATTCAGCGCGGAGGATTACGAGGCTGCTGAATCGGACGGGAGTGTCATCATTACAGTGGTCAGGGAACTGAGCGCGACCGGGAGGATCAGCGTCAATTACGCAACAAGCGACGACACAGCCATGGCTGATGAAGATTACACCAGAGCTTCCGGAGTCCTGGTTTTTGAAGATGGAGAAGAAAGTAAGACATTCTCTGTTCCTATTTCAGATGATACTCTGCCTGAAGGAGATGAATCGCTGAAACTGCTCCTGGGCAATCCCAAAGGGGGCGCAAGGACTGGCAATCCAGCGTCTCTCACAATTATTGATGATGAACTTGCCTGTCTGAACGCGGATATTGATGAGGAGGGCAGCATCGCGCTGAACTGGTGTGAACCGATTAAAACAGAGGGATTACAGGGATACAATCTGTATCAGGACGGGATGAGGGTGAACACCGATCTCATAACAGAAACCGTTTATGCCGCGACCCCGGAAGCGGAATACGGCAATTACGCGTACACGGTCCGGGCGGTTTATGAAACCGGAGAAGAGAGCGGATCCTCCAATGAGACTTCTGTGCTGATCGCGGCGGACTATGCGCTCTCATTTCACGGCGAAGATGACTACGCCGGGATTTCCGATCTCTCCGGTCTCGAATTTGTAGCGGATCAGAGCTTCACAGTCGAACTCTGGGTAAAAGTTGAAGATATGCGGTATGACCCGGCAATTATCTCCAACAAGGACTGGGATTCAGGAGGAAACAAGGGATTTGTCTTTGCCCAGACGGACAATACTTGGAAAGTGAATATCGCAGACGGAGCCAATCGGGAGGATATAAACAAGATCGGCATCATTACTGACGGAAAATGGCATCATCTGGCCATGGTCATTGATCGGGAAAGCCGGAAGCTGAATGTTTTTCAGGATGGGGATAAAAGAGGTGATGCCGATATTTCCGTGATAAAAGATATGAACAGCAGATTGAATATCAACATCGCACAGGATGGAATAGGAACCTACAACCCTTGCTTCAAAGGTCTGGCAGACGAGATCCGTATCTGGAAAACAGCCCGGTCCGATATGGAGATTCAGTCGGCCATGTACGCCAGACTGAGCGGCAACGAGGAAGGACTTGCCGCATACTGGGTAATGGAAGAACGGACCGGAACCACCCTGACCGACAGAACCGGCAACGGCAATCACGGAATCATTCACGCCGCAGAATGGGTTGAAGGCGTGCCCCTTGATGAAGGAGGCAGAACTCCGCTGTTTCCGAAAGCCGCGGTCAGTCCGGATCGCAGTGTGGCGCTGAGTTGGAAAAATCCGAGCCGCAGAAACGGTATTCAGACATACAACATCTATCGGGATCAGGTGAAAATCAATGAAATAAAGATGTCAGAGGTTTCCGAAATTCCCGAAGTATGGGCATACAATGACAGGGATGTCCTCTTGGATCATTCATATTGTTACAGTGTGACAGCGGTATATGACGACAACGGAGAAAGTCCCCACTCCGATCCGGCTTGCGCTGACATCGCATCCGCATACACGATGACCTTTGACGGGCAGGACGATTATGTGCAGTTGACTTCCGGGGATGATCTGGGTCTGAGATACAGTGACTTTACTGTGGAAGCCTGGATCAGGCCTGCCGGTTTTGAAGGGCAGCAGCCTGTTCTGGGCGTATTACCCGGATTGTTTCTCGGCATCGGAACCAACCGGAAACCCCTTATGCGTTTCAGGCATGATGAAGCGGAAGATCCCAATGCTCTCGAAGGGAACACCATACTCTCGAAAAATGTATGGTATCACATTGCATGGCGTTATACCCGCACCGAGGGACCTGTGGGAGAGCAGGCCGTCTTTGTCAACGGGGTTCCGGATGCGTCAGAGGACGGGCATTATGCGTTTCAGGGCGATGGGACGGTTGACATCGGCAGGGCCTTTGAAGACTTATACTTCACAGGTAAGATACAGGAGATTCGTATCTGGAACAGAGCCAGGACAGACGCGGAAATCCGTTCCGCAATGTACGTGGATCTGAGCGGCAATGAAGATGGGCTGGCTGGCTGGTGGACCTCGGATGAATGGAATACGACCACGCTGACGGACCGATCCGGGAACGGTAATCACGGAACCATTGCTGACGTGACATACTCCAAGGGAATGCAACCGGATCAGGTGGCTACGGTCCCGCAGTTTCTGAAAGTTGCCGGATCAGAAGCCGGAGTCAGACTGAATTGGAAGATGCCGGGACTTGCTGAGGACCTGATCGGCTACAAAATCACGCGTGATGACGGAAAGACCTCCGAGGTTTTGAAAACCTCGGAGGTCTGGCAGAACTGGCATGACACGGATATCGTTTCAGGCGATTCATACTGCTATATGGTTCAGTCCCTTTATGACAGCGGCGAGAGCGGTCCTTCCAATGAACTTTGCACCCTGATCGCACCGGACTACGCGATCACATTCAACGGCACAGATCATTATGCAGGGATTTCAAAACATTCCGGCCTGGATTTCACCGCGGATCAGAGCTTCACCGTCGAACTGTGGGTAAGACCCGATGAATATCGGGATGACCCGGCCATCATTTCCGACAAAGACTGGGGTTCGGGAAGAAACAAGGGATTCGTGTTTGCCCAGACCGATGACCTTTGGAAAGTGAACATCGGAGACGGAACAAATCGAAAGGATATCCGAGGGAAGATTATCTTTGACGGAGAATGGCATCACCTGGGCATGGTGATTGATCGGGAAAACCGGAAAATCACAGTCTTTCAGGATGGCGACAGAATATGGGAGGAGGAGATCGCCTCAATAGGAGATATGAACAGCGGGTTGGATATCAACATGGCCCAGGATGGGACAGGCGATTACCGAGACAAATTTAAGGGGGCCATGGATGAAGTCCGTATATGGCGCGTGGCCCGTACAGACGCGGAGATCCGATCCTCGATGTTTACCGGTCTGACCGGCAATGAGGAAGGACTGGCCGCATACTGGCCCATGAACGAAACTACGCTTGCCGACAACTCCGGAAACGGCAATGACGGCGCGCTTCACGGCGCGGAATGGGCTGAAGGCGCGGCGACGGAGAGACTCGGCAGGATTCCGAAACATCTGAAAGTCATTCCTGATTCGGACGGAGGTATCAGGCTGATATGGGAGAGCCCGGGGCTTACCAGCGGTCTGAGCGGTTATGATATCCGGCGTAACGGCGTGCAGATCAACATAGAAACCTCCAAAACAGAGACCTCCGAGGTTTCCGAAACCTCGGAGGTCTTCGCTCACGACGCGAATGTCATTTTCGGCAATTCATATTGCTATACCGTCAGGGCAGTTTATGATGACTCGGAGGAGAATGATCCGTGCGATGAGGCATGCGCTGTGATCGCGTCGAACTATGCCCTGTACTTTGACGGAAAGGGGGACTATGTTGATGTGGGACGTGGTATTGCTCCCGGGGACCATATAACCGTGGAGGCCTGGATTTATAAGACGGATACTCAAGACGATCCTCCTGTATTCGGCTTTGGTAATGATGAAATGAATATTTATGCAGGTAGTAACTGGTCTGAAAGACTCTCATACTGGGATGATGAGAATTCTTGGATCGAGAGCGACTTTGTCATTAAAATCGGCAAATGGTATCATCTGGCATGGGTATTGAAACAGGGACCCGAAGGGTATGCCAGGTTTTATGTGAACGGAGAATATGTGGGGGAACGCATACTGGAAAAATCATTTCCCTCTTTTACTCCTCATGGCCGTATAGGAAATAGCGGCACGTATGATATTGATGAATATTTTGCAGGTTACATCAAGGATATCCGGTTATGGAATGTGATCCGTACAGATGAACAGATTCAGGCGGCAATGAACAGCAGCCTGAGCGGCGATGAGGAAGGGTTGGTGGCATACTGGCCAATGGATGAACCGGATGAAATCCTGTGGGACCGATCCGGCAATGGCCACCACGGAACAATTTACGGGGCCGAATGGGGCACCGGGAATTAAGAGCTATGAGTTAGGGGCGTCCCACCTCCGCCTGTCATTCCGGGCAAAACTGAAAAAATGGGACATTTTTTCAGTTCTGACCCGGAATCCATCATTGAAGTCAGAAAATGTCCATGTTTCAATCTGACCGAAATGACATGGCGGGACAGATGGGACACACCCAAAAACGGAGGTGCTCCCCACCGCCTGTCATTCCGGGCAGAACTGAAAAAATGGGACATTTTTTCAGTTCTGACCCGGAATCCACCATTGAAGTCAGAAAATGTCCATGTTTCAATCTGACCGAAATGACATGGCGGGGCAGATGGGACACACCCAAAAAAAACGGAGGTGCCCCTCCGCCTGTCATTCCGGGCAAAACTGAAAAAATGGGACATTTTTTCAGTTCTGACCCGGAATCCACCATTGAAGTCAGAAAATGTCCATGTTTCAATCTGACCGAAATGACATGGCGGGGCAGATGGGACACACCCAAAAACGGAGGTGCCCCCTCCGCCTGTCATTCCGGGCAGAACT
>JAUCGI010000023.1:16943-27762 GCA_030378035.1 Desulfobacterales bacterium HSG2 | reverse complement strand
TGACATGGCGGGGCAGATGGGACACACCCAAAAACGGAGGTGCCCCCTCCGCCTGTCATTCCGGGCAGAACTGAAAAAATGGGACATTTTTTCAGTTCTGACCCGGAATCCACCATTGAAGTCAGAAAATGTCCGTGTTTCAATCTGACCGAAATGACATGGCGGGGCAGATGGGACACACCCAAAAACGGAGGTGCCCCCTTCGCCTGTCATTCCGGGCAAAACTGAAAAAATGGGACATTTTTTCAGTTTTGACCCGGAATCCACCATTGAAGTCAGAAAATGTCCATGTTTCAATCTGACCGAAATGACATGGCGGGGTAGATGGGACACTCAAAAAAAACGGAGGAAAGAAAAATGAGAATTATGATCACAGTTTTGTTTTTTATCATTATGGCGGTTCCCGTGTGCGCCCAGGTTGTCCTGGACGGCACAATGGGCAAGTTCGGTCCGATAAACGGCCCTGATTTTGACATCCGTGCGGAATACGGACAGCAGGCCGGCGCGAATCTGTTCCACAGCTTCAGCCGGTTCAGCATCAACACCGGTGAAAGCGCGACCTTCAGCGGCCCGTCCTCGGTTCAGAATATTATCTCCCGGGTCACCGGCGGGGAATCCTCGCTGATTGACGGGAGACTCGGTTCCACGATTGACGGTGCAAATCTGTATCTGCTGAATCCGGCAGGCATAATGTTCGGCCCCGATGCCTCACTCGATCTGAGCGGCTCGTTTCATGCCAGCACGGCCGATTATCTGCGTCTCGGAGAGAATGAAAGATTCTACTCCAACCCGATTGAAAGTGAGGTGCTTTCCACAGCGCCCCCGGCCGCGTTCGGTTTTCTCCCGCGCTCAGACGAGGAAAGCATCCCGCAGATATCTCTGGATGAAGCCGAACTCAGCGTGGATGACGGCAAAACCATCTCCCTGATCGGCGGAGACATCGAAATAATAGGAAGCGATATGATTGCCCCTGAAGGAAGGATTAACATGGCAAGTGTCGCGTCCGCAGGCGAGGTCCTGCCGACCGAATCGGATTTGACCCTCTCTTCTTATGAGAAATTGGGAGAAATAAATATCTCTGACAGTTCCGAACTCGATTTGAACGGCACCCCGAACGGGAACATATTCATCCGCGGCGGAAAGTTTGTCATGACTGACTCTGAGATCATAGCCGAGAATTATGGACATGAAGACGGCGGAGTGACCGATATTCAGGCCGATGAGTTATCCTTCACAAACACCCTGATGAGATTCAATGTTGAGGAATCCGAAGGAAGTCGCGGGCATGTGAGATTCAACGCAGCAGATTCGATCCGTTTCGTTGATGTGAACATTCAGGCCGACACCGATGGACGCGGAAACGGAGCCGATTTTTTTATTGACGCCCCTGATATCTCTCTGCAAGACACCCTTGTCTCCTGCATTTCCTATGAAGAGGGAAATAGCGGAAATATCACCATCCACGCGGATAATCTCTCACTCTCCTCCGGAGACAAACACCAGGGGAGCAGAGTGCTCATGGAGACCGACCTTGGCATAGGAAACGCGGGCAGCGTCATCATTGAAGCAACAAATGTCTCCCTTGACGGTTCTTCTCTCATTTCCAGCCTTTCCATGAGCGGAATGGGAAACGGAGGAGACGTGAACATCACAGCTTCGGAATCTGTCACCATATCCTCGGGCAGCACCATTCACTCATCTGTCATGGGCCAGCCCGGGCGTACCGGCAACGCCGGAAACATTCATATCTTGGCAAAAGACATTTCACTGACACACGGCGGCGTGATTACCAGCAGCACCTACTCGGACGGAATGGGCGGAGACATAACACTTGAGGCATCAGGAGCGGTTCGTCTGGAAGGTGCGGATGAATATGGGGCTGCGAGCCGGATATCCTCGTCCACATACAGCGAGCATGAATCTGCCGGGGACGCGGGAAACATTGGTATCACATCCGGCACACTGTCCCTCGGAGACGGGGCAAGCATTAACGCGGGCAGCGAAGGGCGGGGCAATGCGTTCAGTTCGGAAGATCCGTACAGTATCAGACTCGATGTCGGGAAATTGGGGCTTGACAGCGAGAGCTTTGTTTCCTCAGCATCCAATTTCACAGGAGACGGCGGCGATGCTGGGGCGATTGAAATCACCGCCCGGGATTCCGTGATCATCCGAAACCGCAGCTCTGTAACGACGTCAAGCAGAGGTCAGGGGAATGCCGCTGACATAACGCTGGAAACGCCCCGGCTTTCCTTGGAGAGCGACGCGCTGATTTCCTCGGCAAGCAATTCCGAAGGAAAGGGCGGCCATGCGGGGACAATAGAAATGACTGTCGGCAACCTTGAACTCGGGGACGGGGCTGTTGTCTCTTCTGTGAGCCAGTCCGAATCCGGCGGAGGCAATGCAGGAGAGATTATTATCAATGCCGATGATTCGGTCAGGATGACGGGAAAGAGTTCTCTGACCACCGACGCCGGCGCGACAGGGGGCGGTCAGATATCCGTGAATGCCGGAAATTCGATTTATCTGCTTGATGCCGGCGTCACCAGCAGCGTGGGACAGGGTGAGGGCCGGGGCGGCGATGTGACGGCCGACTCGGAATTCGTCATCCTGAATCACGGCCATATCACAGCGAACGCGGATGAGGGGGACGGCGGCGCCATCTTCATCCGGGCGGAGAACTTCATGAAATCCTCGGACAGCAGAGTCACCGCCACCTCGAACCGGGGCAACGAGGGCACAATAAGAATCGAGGCCCCGGACACTGACGTGAGCGGCAGTCTGATACCCATATCCGGCAACCCCCTGGATGCCGGCCAGTGGCTCCCCAAGACTTGCAAGGAGCGGAGATTCGAGAAGAGGAGCCGCTTCATCATCAAGGGGAAGGATGCCACGCCGACATCGCCGGATGATCTTCAGGCCAGTCCGCCGAGACCTTTTGTCATCCCGGACCGGGAGAAGGAACAAAAATAGGGAAGACTCTCCGGAGTGCAAGGCTTGCCTTGCAAGTGAGGCCGAATCAGTGACTCGCAAAGCAAGCTTTGCACTCCGGATCTCCGGAGGTACTCAGTTGTTTATCTTGGTGCCGAGGCTTTTCTTCAGGTGAACCCTTGACAACAGCATGATAATTGTCGGGATGGTCTTTTTGTAATCGGTGTCCGCGTAAAAGAATATCGTACTCGGCACAAACACAGCAATACCCGCAGTAACTGCGCCGACGAAATCCAATACAACTTTTCCGCTGAATCCGGCGGCTCCGGTTGTCATAATCTTCAGACTGGACGCTAATCCCTTTGTATGAAGAAGAATGCTCCAGCCGATCCGGGTGAGCAGAGAACCGCCGACAAACCCCAGCATCCCGCCGGCCGAAACAGCCAGCATGGCCAAAACTATGCCTTTCGTGATAATGGAATCCATGAGCTCTTTGCTCACCCTGTGTTTGATATAGGTCATTCTGCTAACCGAATTCACCAATTCAGCGTCGATCATCTGGCTGATCTTATCCGCGGCCTCTTTTTTTTCCTTCTTGCTCAACTTTCTCCACCACTTTTTTGTTTTCAACTCAAACAAGCGGAGGATCGTCTTTTCAATCTCCTCTTCTGTATGGTCATCATCCAGCTTGTACCCCGAAGCCTTGTACCCGGATAATTTATCGGCCACATCAATGATGATCTGCTTGTAAGGAAAGTCATGCTCGAAGCGGAAATAGTTGGCCCACCGATGACTGGCCGCCAGCCTTAACTCTGCGCTGATCAGTTCCTTCAAGCGATTTGTTGAGTAGCGTTTGTATTTTCTCTCTGTCTTCCTGAGACCGTGTTTCACCAGAAACAGCAGTTCCGCATGATCCAGTTGTCCCATCAAATAGTATAATCTGTCATTTGTCGGCATCTGTCATCTCCTTTCAGTAATTCGGAAATAAAATTGGCGTCCTTCATTTATGGGTTTGCACTTTCAAGTTCGTAGTTCCGGCGGAACTACGAACTTTTAAGTGCAAACTGCTTTTCAGGCAAAATAAGGTCTTTGATATACACGGCCCTGATTCGGACTTAATTTTTTAACCCGACATTCACATTCACGAAAAAGTGTAAACCGATAAGGATACCAATATTTCTAAAAAGTTCAAACTACCATACTTATAAAAAAAATGCAAGCTCTTTTTTTCTGATTATAACGGATTTAGGCGCCTGTGAACATGCCGTGCCCTTAAACCTGAACCTGATGACATTTCATCGCCCATCGCCGGCACCGAGAGAAACCGCCGGATATGTATATGCCCCCGAAGACCTCGGGTCCTCTGTCGGGGAGTTGCTCATCAGAGGCTCGCGATGTTTCAGCACCCGGAAGAGATTCCATCTTTACAAAGTGCTCCTCTGCCAGAGATTTTCTGTCCGCGGCAATAAGAGATTCGGCAATGTCCGGCGGGTAATACTCATATCGTCCTCTTCAATGCAATTTCCCATCTTTGAAAAAAAGCCGCGTTTGTGCATAATTCGCCACTTCTTTATCATGGGTAACCATGACAATCGTGGCCCCCTGGTCGTGAAGCGATTTGAACAGATGCAGAATCGCGGCACCGGTCCCGGCATCCAGGCTTCCGGTCGGTTCATCCGCAAGGATGACCTCGGGGCGTATGGCCAAGGCCCGGGCAATTGCGGCCCGCTGCATTTCACCGCCGGACAGGGCTGACGGTTTGTGGTTGAGCCGGTGCGTCAGCCCGACCCGTGCGATTGCGTCTATTGTCCGGTTATTGATCTCCTCCTGGGAATACGAGGAATATAAAAAGGGCAGGGCCACATTTTCATAAGTGTTCAAATGCGGGATCAGAAAGAATGTCTGAAATACGAAACCGATCTTTGTGGCCCGGATAAAAGAAAGCGCTGTGTCTGAGGCGCGGCTGACATCCTTTCCATCAAACAGAATCTTCCCCTCCGACGGCCTGTCCAGACAACCGATGATATTCAGCAGCGTGGTCTTCCCGGAACCGGAAGGCCCCATTATGGCCGTAAAATCCCCTTTCCTGACGGAGAAACTGACGTTTCTGACAACCTCAATGACCGAGGGGCCCATGTAAAACGTCTTTGAAATATTATGTGCTTCTATCAGATCCGGCATCGGATTCCTTTTACCCCTTCTTTTTTATCCCGGTCAAAACAACCAATTTTTTAACAAAATTTCTCACCTGCTTTACCTGAAAGTTTAATCCTTCAGAAGTCGAAGCAGATTTTTGCGAATTCGTAACATTTTGTTGTATCACATGGTCGATATCTGTGACAATTGTATTTATCTGTTCAAACTTGTGGCCCTGTTCATTTGAAGCTTTTGAAATTTCAGCAACAATTTTCTGTGTACAGGACAAAAATCTTCGGATGCCTGAAAACCGGCACACTGTCATTCCGGGCGGAAATGCCGGAAATCGGCAGGATTTCCGGCATTTCCGACCCGGAATCCACTTTTTGCCCTGTACTCAGAACAATTTTATATATTGTTGAAAAGCCTGTTTTAATTTCCTTGAATGTCTCCTTTGTTTTTGATACAGACTCAGTGCCTAAGATGACTCTTTATTGTTTCTTCAATCAGATTGGCGGTATTCTTTGCGGATTCACCTGTACGCATGGAAAGATTCCTGACTTCATTTGCAACAACGGCAAAACTTGTCCCGCATCTCCGGCTCTCGCAGCTTCAATACTGGCATTCACTGACAGAATGTTGGTTTGAAAAGCGATTTCATCAATACTTTTAACTATTTTGGAAGCGTCCTCTTTACTTGAAATTCACTATCCTGAGTGTGACCGCATTTGCAAGCTCCGAATCCAACGCCTGCAATTTCGTATCATTATATGCTTTCATCTGATATTTTCTAAAAAGATAAGATAATCATTTTTTTGGGGATGTCACCCTCTCCGTTTTTTTTACAGGGGGAACTCCCCAACTGCTGGATACGCCTCTCTGCGACCTCCACAGTTTCTTAGTCGTCTGAGATTGAACCACAAAATCCGTTAGAACCAGATTTAATTTAACAACGCTAACTATAGTATGTTGAATGTGTTGGATGTGCTGCATATTATAGACATCTGATGCAGGTCAACTAAAATTGTCAGGTTATAGACAGATGAAATCAAAAGAAAAAAAAGACATACTAATAATATTTGGGAAAAAAGTTTGTGAATTAAGAAAAAGCAAAGGGTATTCTCAAGAACAGTTAGCATTTAAAGCAGGATTACACAGAACATATATTGGCATGATTGAGAGAGCAGAAAAGAATATTACCCTTATTAATATTCAAAAAATAGCAAAAGCATTAGACATTCCGATAAAGAATTTATTTATATGAATATTAAAGAATTTGAAAATAAGATAATTGATGAATTAAAAAAAATTATTGATGAAATAATAACTCACAATTTAGAATTAAATATTTCTGCAAAGGCACGTGCAGGTGCAGAAATTAGTGATTGGTTGGAAAAAAAATTTGTTGAACATACTAATAATCATAAATATTTTGAAAATTCAGAAGGATCACCAAAAGGAAAAACCAAAAATCCTTGGGACGCTAAAACAATTTTTAAAATTAATGAGTTGCGAGAGGAAATTTGGATAGATTTTAAAGCATTCAAGGCAACAAGTGCAAACAGTAATCCTGATATAGGAACACCCAATAAAATAATAGAGTTCATTGAGAGTGGGAACTTTTATTATGTGTTTGTTCATGTTTTTTATCAATCAAAAGATGATGGTTTGGAATTTGTCCAGTCAAATAAAAGCTATTCCCAACTTTATTTCTTAAAAAATATAAGTTCGACTTTCAGAAGAAATCCAAAAAATCAGTTGCAAGTTAATATTTCCGCACCACCCGAATATCGAACGAGGGGAGAATTCATCAAACTATTAATGGAAAAAATAAAAGAAAGTCACACAAGGCAGATTGAAATATCAAAAAGAGCATTAGAAAATGTTGATAAAAATTTTGACAAATTAATGAAAGCCAATAGAAACTCTGAAACTGAATTGACTAAGAAGTTAAAAAAACTGAAATAGTTTTTTCTATATGATTAATTTCTTTTGATTTAATCTGAAAGAACGAAAAGATAATAGCATCAATTTTTTTCATTAAATCTTTCTTTGTTTTTGGGTTTGAATAAATTTTATCAACAAGAACCGTTATTTCTTTTTGAATATTTTTGTCTGTGACAATGGGTATCTTGTATAAATCTGAAACTTTTATCTGAGGTTGTTTTCCCTTTGTATACCGAATAATGTATCTTTGCTGTGCATAAAAAGTAATTAAGGCGGAATTCAGATAACCTGTTAGGAATTTTAGAAATCCGATGATATTTTCTGAGTTGTCTCTTAATGAGAAAACATATAAACTGTTATTTGCCGAACTTGGTTTGTTATCATACGTTGCAATAATTTCTTTTGCCGACTGCCTAATGAATATCTTCGGATTATCATAAATTATAGTCTCACCTAATCCCAATCTCTTTTTATTTTTTATTCCTTTTTTTGTCAGCTCTGTTTTTAATTCGTCATTAATTTTATCTTGCAGTTTTTTGTCGTAATGAAAATATTTTTCAAAATATAATTTGCCATACTTCTCCTTAAGACTTTTCGAACCTTGATAATAAGGATAATTTTTTATATCTGTTCGCTTTGTTTCATTAAAAACAAATTTATTCTCCATGCTGAGTAACATTACACAGGTTCTCAAATTCTTTTTCGGATATAATTGTTTTAATGTGGGGACGTTTTTATTGTGTATTTTATTTATAATTGAATTTGTCTGTTCGTTTGCATTAAATCTGAATTTATATTCATCTTTTGGATTGTTCCAGTCGTTTTGGTTTATTTCGATAACTTCATTAGTTATCGAGTTCATAATTTTTACATTGTTGTTCCGAGTTTTATTTTTAGAAACTTGTAATATGATTTGTCCGCTCGCGACTCCAAAATCATTGATGTTATAGATTATTGAATCAATGGAAGAGTTGTATAATAAGTATTTTCGTGTATGTGCGTATGCTGTTTCAAAAAATGAAATGTCAATAATATATGAAAGTTTTCCATTGGTTCTTAAAAAATCCAAACCGTGCTCAAGAAACAGCATTATATAATTGATTTTACCATTCTTCAAGTTTGATGGGAATTGTTTGTAATTGTTTAAGTAATATATTCTTTGTTCTTCATTCTTTTTTCTGTCTCTTCTTCCATATAAGGAAACGTATGGCGGATTGCCAATTATATAATCAATATTTCCTAAAAACTTGTCTAAAGGATGGTCTTTCTGTTTAAAAAACAAATTGTTAAATTCAGGAGTGAGTTTTTTTGTAAAATCATAAACAAAGGCATTAAATCCGGTGCTATATGATTCATCAAATAAAGTTTTGTAAACAAGTGAAATATTTTGTTTTGTTGCTTCAATCATTTCAGAGTCAATATCAATAAAATACAAATTATTGGCAATAAAAGATGAAATAACATTTTTATCAGGATAAAGTTGATATAATTTTTCAATAATTCTGACTAAAAATATTCCTTGTCCGCAAGATGGTTCGAGAATTTTTCTGTCTAAAATATTTTTAAAATCAATAACCGATAATATTTCATCAATAATTTCAAAGTTACAGGTTAGAAATTGTCCAAAATCTTTTTTATATTTCAGATCCAATCTTTTTTCAAATCTCATTTGTCCTGTTGTAATCTCATTTAATAGTAAATTAACTGCTGTCATTTTTTCCTACTCTATGCTTTCAAACATTATCATTTATTAATTCCCCAGCCCGCATCCCCGCGGGACCTTGATGTCGGGGATTGCGGGTGTTTCCGCATCCCTGTCACCAAGATGTGGACAGGGCGGGTCACAAGCCATCTTATGCTTGTAAAGCTCAGACTTGCAGACACCCCCATCATGGCAGGTCGGACAATCTCCGGATGGCTCGGCCCCCCTGTTTGACATAAGTTCAAGTTCAAGTGGGTGCATTCCCAAAATGTAGATAATCGGTGTTTCCGGACATCATATCTCGCGTCGGGAGGTCTTCCGGCTTCCGGCTGACCGCTGTTTCCAGGGTTCCGAAATCCGAAAAAAGCCTGATAACGGGATCATCTACACTTTGGGAATGCACCCAGTTCAAGTTCAAGTTCAAGATTAAGTTCAAGTTCAAGTTCAAGTTCAAGTTCAAGTTCAAGTTCAAGTTCACCTTGCCATCAGACGCGCCACCGCCTTTTCCAGCCCGTCAATGGAAAGCTCGAACATGGGAAATATCTGGCGGATAAAGGTGATGGTGCGGGTGTAATTCCACATTCTTGAGGGTACGGGATTCAGCCATACCGAATGGGGAAAACTTTCGGCCAGAAACTTCAGGCGCTCGTGGCTCGGCTTCCCGCTCCGCTCCTGGAGATAGATGGACCCGTCCGCGGCCATGAGTTCATACGGTGCCATGCTCGCATCCCCCACAAAGATCAGGCGGGTCTCCGGATCGAGGCGGACAAAATCATCCACTTTCCAGGGCTTCCGATACCTCTGGGGATCTTCCCACACATTGTCATATATGGTGTTGTGGAAGAAACAGGTCTTGAGTTCCTTGAACTGGGCCCTGGCATAGTCAAAGAGGGTTTGGACCACAGGGATATACGGATCCATGGACCACCCGCCGTTATCAATGGCAAGGATCACCTTGAGGCGATCTTTCAGGCTTCTGTCAAAGACGATCTCAATTTCACCGCCGTTCTTCAAAGTCTGGTAAATGGTGGCGTCAACATTCACCTGATCTTTGGGGCCTGAGGGAACCATGTTCCTGAGCCGCTTCAGCGCTTCTCCGATCATTCCCTGTGTGAGCGGGCCGTTCAGGGAATAATTCCTGTATCGCCGTTCCATGGCGACTTTGACAGCGGATTTGTTTCGGGAGACGCCTCCCACACGCATCCCCCCCGGATGATACCCCGAATGACCCACCGGAGAGGTCCCGCCAGTCCCGATCCATTTGCTTCCCCCGTCATGACGCTCGGTCTGATCTTTGAGCCGCTCTTTGAAATACTCAATCAGCTCGTCCGGGGTGAGCTTGCTCAGATCCGACTCATCAAAGCCCATGGCATCGGCGAGAAGTTTGGGGTTTTTAAGCCATTCATCCAGCATCGCCTTTGCGATTTCGGTGAATTCGATATCATCATAATCCGGCAGCTCCGCCCCTTGGAAATAGTGGGCAAACATCTGATCAAACAGATCAAAATATCGCTCGCTCTTCACCAATATGGCCCGGGCGGATGTGTAAAAATCATCCACAGAACGGATCAGCCCCATTCTCAGAGCCTTGTGAAGCGTCAGGAACGATGTGGGGGTGACCGGTATCCCTGAGTCTTTTAATTTGTAAAAAAAATCTATAAACATTTGTTAGTTGTCCCTTATAATTGATTGCCGATTATCCGATGTTTTCAAAGCAATTCGGCAGAGTGTCTTGCGTTTTTCATATCTCACACAAAGGCGCAAAGGCCACAAAGAAAGGCACAAAGAAAAATTTGTGACCGTTTTCATATCTCACACAAAGGCGCAAAGGCCACAAAGAAAGGCACAAGGGTCCTATCCATAAATTTTTCTGTGCTCACCTTTGTGACTTTCTTTGTGCCTTTGCGCCTTTGTGTGGGATATAAAATCCCGGAAAACTTAAGGCCAGCTACTTAATTGATTGCCGATTATCCGATGTTTTCAAAGCAATTCGGCAGAGTGTCTTGCGTTTTTCATATCTCACACAAAGGCGCAAAGGCCACAAAGAAAGGCACAAAGAAAAATTTGTGACCGTTTTCATATCTCACACAAAGGCGCAAAGGCCAC
>JAUCGI010000023.1:13549-16844 GCA_030378035.1 Desulfobacterales bacterium HSG2 | reverse complement strand
CAAAGAAAGGCACAAGGGTCCTATCCATAAATTTTTCTGTGCTCACCTTTGTGACTTTCTTTGTGCCTTTGCGCCTTTGTGTGGGATATAAAATCCCGGAAAACTTAAGGCCAGCTACTTAATTGATTGCCGATTATCCGATGTTTTCATATATGTTATGAGCAAACGCCGCATATACTTCATTAAAGAAAAAAAGGTCATACAACAGGTTGAAAAAGCAGATAAAAGCCCTTTGCGGTAAAGCCTCCTGAATGTATCCAGTTCCCCTTTCTCCATCTTCCACAAATCTCCAGTTAACCCTCCTTCGCCAAATGGCGATTTATACGAATACCCCAAAGGTAAATCCAGATACCATGCCGCATAACCGTTCAGGACGATTTCCAGCCACAGAAGGTAATCCTCCGCATGTCGTTTGTTTATATTAAAGCGGTATGGCAAGTTTCTCAGTAACATTACCGATCTCGTTAGCATTTTATTGGAAATCAGCAAACGAACAGGTCTGACCTGAAAAAAACGCCAGTTCATTGCTGGCAGCCGGGGATCAGGTGCTTTGTTATCTGCCTGAATACAACGGTGCCCGGTCAGGACAACCTCCGGATGGCGCTTCATCCAGGAATACTGAATTTCAATTTTACGAGGGTGCCAGGAATCATCCGCATCCAAAAACGCAAGATATTTTTCATCCGCAGCATCCCAGGCAGCATTACGAGCAGCGGCCGGTCCGCTGTTGTGTTTCAAAGCAATCACTTTGATCCATTCTTTTCCCAGGCGTTCTTTTAATTCAAGAATCTTCGACAATGTGGAATCATTGCTTGCGTCGTCTGTCAAAACCAGTTCAGCAGGTCTGCATGTCTGAGAAACGACTGAGTTTACCGCTCGCTCAATAGTGTCGGCGCAATTATAACATGGAATTATTACACTGATTGGTACAGTTTTCATCAAAACCTCCCTAGCCGATAGCCGGACGGGATTTGCAATCCCGTCCGACTCGTTTCGACACTCCAGTGACAGAGCGGAAACGCTGCGGACGGGATTGCAAATCCCGTCCGGCCCAATCGTTTCGACACTCCGGTGACAGGTCGGAAACGCTGCGGACGGGATTGCAAATCCCGTCCGGCCCAAGTTTTTTCGGCATTTTATATCTCACACAAAGGCGCAAAGGCACAAAGAAAGGCACAAAGGTGAGCACAAAAAAAATTATGGCCGGGTACTTATAACGCCTTTTGGGGAGACTGTGGATTCCAGGTCAGGGACAAGTTTCTGCCCGGAATGACAGGGTTTGGACCCGTTGAAATGCAAGCTCCCCCGAAAGGCGTCAGAATCAGAATTATTGCTCCGGAAACATCCGGCCGGGCCATCCGGAAGCGGAGAAGGTCTTATGTTTGCAAAAACGCCAGCTTAATTCAAAGACAAGTCTTCGGGCTGCCCGAGGCCCGCGCTTGTTCCCCCAGATCGGGATACATGGCAAAACCAGCATCTTACGCAAAAATTTCAGGGCGAAACCGGGTTGGTGGGATTGAATGACCTGATCAAAAGAACGCTCGGATTGAGGGTTCCTGCAATGTTTTAACCAGATGTCTCTGGAATTAAGCGCGAAGTTTAATACCTCCTTCATACGAATTTCATAAGTATGCTCGTGAACAGTTCTTTCAAAACCGGCCCGGGCGACTGAATCCCGTTCCCGGGGATGCGCCAGATAATAGCTGATCTTTTCCAGAAGTTCCTTTGTGCTGTGAAACACCTCGATTTCCTTGCCGGTTGTATAAAACCTCCCTATATCCGGAGCGTTTTCCGTCAGTAAAAATCCGCCGGCGCCGGGAACCTCAAATGTTCTGGCTTTCATCTGATTCCGGCCTTTGGTGGAATTGGCAAAATTAATGCTGATGACGGATTCCCGCATAATGTGCGGGAGCTTTTCAGCGGAGACAGGGCCGTCCGGCCACCCGTAACCAAAGCATTTCACCGGGATGCCATGCTTCCGCAGTTCTGAAATACGCCGCTTCCGATTACCGTGAGCGGCCCCCACAAACGAAACCGGATAATGGCAATCTTCCGCATGCAAAGGCTGCCGCAGGAATTCGGAATTTGACGCCCACTGCGTCAACAGGACATTATAAATACCATCCTGATGATACTCGGGAATCATCTCGGCGTAAGTTGTTGTCATTGCATGGTAAGCGCTGCCGATGAAACGTGAGACTTCCCGATATTTCCAGGAATCATCCGTTGTCCAGCAGATTGTCGCCACACTGCCGAGCTCCCGGATACGATGCAAGGTTTCTGTCCATATTTCATAGTTCATCTGAACCACAAGCATAACATCCGGCAGATATTCTCTGACGGTTCTCAGAAGAGCTGAATTCAGTTCGGCATAATCCGAATGACATCTGCGATTCCATGATTCAAAATGAACCACCTCATGCCCGAGAGTCTTCAATGCAGGTAAAAAAGCGGCATACTCCGTCGAAATTCCGCGTGAGGGATCGCCGTACTGATACTTTCCAAGTACGCATAATATTTTCATTGACATGTCTCTTCTGCCCAGCGAAGATAATCGTATTCTTAATCTTGCTCTTGCTCTTAATCTTGCTCTTGCTCTTGCTCTTGCTCTTAATCTTAATCTTGCTCTTGCTCTTGCTCTTAATCTTGCTCTTGCTCTTAATCTTGCTCTTGCTCTTAATCTTGCTCTTGCTCTTAATCTTGCTCCTGCCCCGCTCTTCTCCCCGGGTAGGATCAGGAGCAAGGTTAAGAGCAAGAGCAAGAGCAAGATTAAAGAGCAAGAGCAAGATTAAAGAGCAAGAGGACTATTTCTTCTTGATCCTGCTTCTTTGAATTTTATATGACGACGCCATGTTGTCAAAATTCATGTCAGAGAGATTGTACGAAGTGCCGCCCGGCTTTCCGTACAGTACATGCCTTTTGCCTTTGAAACTGGCCTTTTCGTAGATGATAATCGTATATCCGTTTTCGACCCACACGGAGCTTATTTTGTCATTCCACCTGTCTCCCACATAACTCCTGTTTCCCGGCGCGCCTTTCAGATGCGCCCCTCTCCTGTTTGCCTGTTCGTAGAACCTGCAAAAATTGTCACCGGACATTCTGCCCGAATCATCGGTTCTTCTGCCCGAATCATCGGCTCTTCTGCCTGAATCATCGGCTCTTCTGCCTGAATCATCGGCTCCGCCCTTTCTGATTTTATACGATGACACCATGTCATTAAAATTCATGCCGGCGAGATTGTACGAAGCGCCGCCCGGCTTTCCCTGCAACACCTGACTTTTGCCGCCAAAACGAG
>JAUCGI010000023.1:0-13449 GCA_030378035.1 Desulfobacterales bacterium HSG2 | reverse complement strand
CGGCTCCGCCCTTTCTGATTTTATACGATGACACCATGTCATTAAAATTCATGCCGGCGAGATTGTACGAAGCGCCGCCCGGCTTTCCCTGCAACACCTGACTTTTGCCGCCAAAACGAGGCTTTTCATAGATCGTGACCGTATATCCGCTTCCAACCCACACGGAGCTTATTTTGTCATTCCACCTGTCTCCCACATAACTCCTGTTTCCCGGTACGCCTTTCAGATGCGCCCCTCTCCTGTTTGCCTGTTCATAGAACCTGCAAAAATTGTCACCGGACATTCTGCCTGAATCATCGGCTCTTCTGCCTGAATCATCGGCTCTTCTGCCTGAATCATCGGCTCTTCTGCCTGAATCATCGGCTCTTCTGTCTGAATCATCGTATCTGCCCTTTTTGATTTTATACGATGATGCCATGTCATTAAAATTCATATCAGTGAGATTGTACACAGTGCCGCCCGGCTTTCCGAGCAATGTCTGACTTTTGCCGCCAAAATGAGCATTTTCGTAGATGATAACCGTATATCCGTTTCCGACCCACACGGAGCTTATTTTATCATTCCACCTGTCTCCCACATAGTCCCTGTTTCCCGGTTCGCCTTCCAGATGCGCCCCTTTACTGTCCGCGTGTTCATAGAACCTGCAAAGATTATCACCGGTTATTTCGCCTGAATCATCGTATCCGCCCTTTCTGACTTTATACGATGACGTCATGTCATTAAAATTTGTGTCAGTGAGATTGTAAACGGCACCGCCCGGCTTTCCGTGCAACATCTGATTTTTGCCTTCGAGATGAGCATGTTCGTAGATGGTGACGGTATATCCGTTTCTGACCCACACGGAGCTTATTTTGTCATTCCACCTGTCTCCCACATAACTCCTGTCTTCCAATTCGCCCTTCAGATGTTCCCCTTTCCTGTTCGCGTGTTCATAAAACTTGCAACAAATATCCTTTGTCGAACGGCCGGCTTCGCTGCTTTTGCTGATCTTATAAGATGACGTCATGTCATTAAAATTTGTGTCAGTGAGATTGTACGCGGCACCGCCCGGCTTTCCGTGCAATATCTGACTTTTGCCGTCAAAATGAGCATGTTCGTAGATGGTGACGGTATATCCGTTTCCGACCCACACGGAGCTTATTTTGTCATTCCAGCTATCTCCCAGATAACTCATGTTTTCCAGTTCGCCTTCCAGATACGCCCCCTTCCTGTCCGCATGTTCATAAAATTTGCAATACGTTGCAGCAGAACATACGTCAGCGGATAGTATCGACAGACAAAACAGGACAACATACAAACAAAACGATCTGTAAATTTTCATAGATTTTACCTCCATAAAACCAAGGGTATAAGGGGTAAGGGGTAAGGGGTGGGATCCTGTGCCCAGGTCCTCGGCAACATTTTCATCACCCCGGGTTCCGGCTATCTGCCCCTTTTGACTTTATACGATGACGTCATGTCATTAAAATTTGTGTCAGTGAGATTGTAAACGGCACCGCCCGGTTTTCCTTGCAATGTCTGGCTTTTGCCTTCAAAATGAGCATGTTCGTAAATGGTGACGGTATATCCGTTTCTGACCCACACGGAGCTTATTTTGTCATTCCAGCTATCTCCCACATAGTCCCTGTTTTCCAATTCGCCCTTCAGATGTTTCCCTTTCCTGTTCGCGTGTTCATAAAACTTGCAACAAATATCCTTTGCCGAACGGCCGGTTTTGTCGCTGCTTCTGCTGATCTTATAAGATGACGCCATGTCATTAAAATTTGTGTCAGTGAGATTGTACACAGCGCCGCCCGGCTTTCCGTGCAGTATCTGACTTTTGCCGTCAAAATGAGCATGTTCGTAGATGGTGACGGTATATCCGTTTCCGACCCACACGGAGCTTATTTTGTCATTCCAGCTATCTCCCAGATAACTCCTGTTTTCCAGTTCACTTTCCAGATACGCCCCTTTCCTGTCCGCATGTTCATAAAATTTGCAATACGTTGTAGCAGAACTTATGTCAGCGGATAGTATCGACAGACAAAACAGGACAACATACAAACAAAACGATCTGTAAATTTTCATAAATCTTACCTCCATAAAACCAAGTGTTAAGGGTTAAGGGTCAAGGGTCAAGTCCCGACTCTCAGCCCGGGAAACCATTTTTGGGCTGATATGACGGATGCCTCTTTAAAAACCCGGCTTCTGAAACTAATCATAATCAGCAGATCTGAGGAATAGCAACCAAATAACTTTCCACCGCCGGATTTGGCAATCAGGGATAAAGATATTAGGGTCAGGTTTCCGACCCTGAATCCACAGCATCCCCAAAAGGCGTTATAAGCATCAGAAGTTATTTAATCATTGTTCCTAAAAGTTTTTTGACAGCAATCTGAAAAACCGGCGGATTCCGGTTTATCTGTCCTGACATTTTTTGTCAGGGAACCTGTCCCTGACATTTTTTGTCAGGTTTTAACCGGAATGACAGGTTTTGATGTTACCAATCAAACTTTTAGCTCTACTGATGATTTCCATTATAAATGCTATATGTCGTAAAGTCAATTCTTTTTTTTCAGGCTCAGTTCTTTTAACTTTTCGGCTACCAACCTAAGCCGAAACGAAGATCAAAGCCCTCTTAACCTTGATCTTGCTCCCCTTGCCCTCGCCTAAATACTTGGCCATCATAAGTGTAAACTTAGGACTTGCTCTTGCTCTTGCTCTTTATCTTGCCCGTGTCCATTTGATAAAGATAAAGATAAAGATAAAGATAAAGAGCAAGAGCAAGATAAAGAGCAAGATAAAGAGTTTTTGGGAATCCTTAAGTTTACACTTATGACTTGGCCATAATTACCTTTGCGCCTTTCTTTGTAGCTCTGTGCCTTTGTGGGATATAAACTTATGGCCAGCTATTTACGATCAAAATTACGATTAAGAAAAGGCTTTTGTCCTGTACTCAGATGATTGTTATAAAAAAAGGACAAAAAGTGGATTCCGGGTTGAAATGACAGGAATCCTGCCGATTCCCGTCATTTCCGCCCGGAATGACAGAGTGCCATGTCCGGCCTCTGAAGCTTTTTTGTATAACATCCGCTACCCATGAAAATGCTCCGGAAATATGTTTCAGAATGACGCTTACACCGCGCAGATATCCCCGATATTTTTTGGTCAGGCCGATATTTTGAGTGTGTCCCGTCATGTCATTCCGGTCAAACTGAAAGGCGGACATTTTCCGACTTCGGCGGTGGATTCCGGGTCAGAACTGAAAAAAAAGTCCTTTTTTATCAGTTCTGATCCGGAATGACAGGTGGAGTGGGACCCCAATTTGTAAATGCGCCCGTGGGACACACCCGTTTTTTGACTTTTAGTTAGTGACATATTTACTGACCATAAGTGTAAACTTAAGGATTCTTGATCTTGATCTTGATCTTAATCCTGCTCTTAACCGAACGGACACGGTAGGGTTAAGAGCAAGAGCAAGAGCAAGATCAAGATCAAGATCAAGAGCAAGATCAAGAGCAAGAGCAAGATTAAGTTTACACTTATGATCTACTGACATGTATAACCGCCATCAACGGATACAAGACTTCCGGTCATGAAGTCGCTCTCATCGGAAAGAAGGAAACAAACAACATTTGCAATTTCCGCCGGAGAGGCAATTCGTCTGATTGGTTGTGACTTTTTCAGAGATTCAAGAATAATCTCTTTACTCATTCCTGTCGTTGCGGAAGATACGGAAATAGCCTTATGAAGCATCGGAGTGTCAATTGTTCCCGGGCATACACAGTTCACGTTTATATTATATTTGGCATAATCAATTGCAGCACTTTTTGTCAATTGCCCAATTGCTCCCTTAGTCATTCCATAGGCGGCACTTCTTCTCTTCCCAATTAATGACTGATCCGATCCCATTAATACAATTTTACCGTGGTTTTGATTTATCATAATAGGAATAACTTCTTTCAACGTGTAGAATACACCTTTCAAATTTATTGAAATAATTCGATCAAGGTCATCCAAGTCAGTATCGTCAATGCTTGAAGATAAGTGGATTCCCGCATTGGTAAAAAGAAGATCAATCCTCCCTTCTTTCTCGAAGACAAGTTTTACTGAATTTGTTACGTCACCATATCTGCTTACGTCACACTTGACATAATGATAATTAACATCTTCAGCCATGTTTAAATCGAAATTGTATACAATTGCGCCATCTCCACTTAGCTTAATGCAAGTTTCCTTTCCCATGCCAGTTGTCCCACCTGTTACAATTGCTACCTTTTTGTCAAAACGCATTAGATTATCCTTTAAAAAAATAATTGCGGATTTAATAAACAATGACAAACATTTCTGGGTGTGTCCCACTCCACATGTCATTCCGGGCAGAATTGAAAAAATGGGACATTTTTTCAATTCTGACCCGGAATCCAAAGCATCACGACGGATGCCGGTCTGAAACCGGTTCGACCTGACAGGGCAGATGGGACACACTCACATTTCTTTTATATTATATCCATATTGTTCGTCGCCAATCGATTACTCAACTATACGAGAGTGTCGGGTAGCCGAAGGCTGTTGCCAGCCCAAGCCCATAGAAAACAGTGCATGACAGTTTTCCGTCACACCGCTGCTCTCAAGAACAATTATTCAAATCCGGGAGGCGGGCTAAATCCACCCAAATTCAGCGGCGGATATATACGTCCACACAGGATGACACAGGATGATTGGTGACAGTGCTGAGACACAAATCTTCCAGCATGCCTTCTTCCGATTGCCGGGCATTATAAAAATACCTGCGGCAATGTCATCCGAGGATTGACCTTGTATTGACCTTGGGGTCGGACCTGGAAAACCACTTGAATTTAAAAGAAAATCGCTTCAAAAAAGCCTGTTTTCAGCCCTCAGGCCCCCCTTTTTGCATATAAAACGGCCACTCTGAGAATCAGCTCCGCTGCTTATATAACGATGATTTTACTCCCGAAAAAGGGGTTTTAAGCCCGAAAAACGCCTGTTTTTCAAGCCTTTGTGCTGAAATAACAATAGGTTAGCCAAGTCCGACCCCAGACTCCAGCACCAGATAGTAAAGCATTCTTTTCATGATCTGTTCCTCCATGTTATATTTTTCTGGTAATGAATTATAGCTTGGTCGGAAATCCTGATACTGCAACTGAAGCAGTGCCTAATTTGCCAATTTCTGAATCACCTCATTTAACTTGTAACGGTAACTGATAACTTGTAACGGTAACTGAGCCTGCCGAAGTTCAGCCGACCCCCTCTTTCCTTTTCACGATCACCAAAGTCATGTCATCATCCCTCTTGTTGTCACACCACTCCAGAACATCGGCCATGATCCTCTCCTTCATGGCCTCGGGTTCCAGGCGGACATGTTTTTCCACGATTTCCACGAATCCGTCAATATCGAGCATCTTGCCGTCCGGATTCTCCGCCTCGGTCAGCCCGTCGGTGTAAAGCACGAGAACATCCCCGGGTTCCAGAACAAATTCGTCGTTTTTTGTGGCTTTGGAGATGTTTTTTTTGAAATTCAGATAGACCCCCCTGGTCCTGATCCGCTCGCAGGCCCCGGTCTTCTGGCGGAACACGATCATGGAGAGATGCGCTCCGGCATGCTGGAACCGCCCGTCTCCCAGATATTTCAGAGCAGTGAATGTCATAAAATGAGTTTCTTTCAGCCGTTCATGAACATTTTTGTACAGAATATTGTTGACAATGACAACAACTTCCCGCGGAGTGTATGTGAAATGCGTGATAAGAGTGGTATGGGCAGTCTGTGCCATCATCATAATCAGTCCGGGTGTCAAACCGTGACCTGACACATCACCAATCCCCAGCCACAGTTCATCTTCTTTTCCCTGAAGAATGTCGTAGAAATCTCCGCCGACCTGGTCTGCCGGAAGCATAACCGCTTCGATTTCAAAATCCTCATGTTCCATCTTCCTGGGAAGGAGAGCTGTCTGGATTTTACGGGCAAGTGCCATTTCATTTTCAAGCACGGCTTTTTCCTTCTCAATATGCTGTTTCTCTTTCTGATGACGGATTTCCTGTTTCAGATGTGCGATACGCTGCGTGTAAAACACGCCGCCCAGCAGAATCATCCCCAGACCCGTCATACTCAGGAACCACCATGAACGATAAAACGGCGGGTGAATCGTGATCGAAATTGCATATTCCTCATTGGTTTTGCTATTTCTGATCTTAAAGGTGTATCTGCCCTGGCTGACCTTTTTGTATGGAATATATCTGCTGCTTGCAATGCACATCCAACCGTTGTCGTATCCTTCAAGCATATAGCAGTAATTTTTATTCTCAATAATTGAATAATCCAGGGGCGCGGCTTCGAACATCAGGGTGTTTTCATCAAATCTGAGATCAGCAGCCTGTCCGCTCCGAATCTCATCAAAGGTGAAAACTTGTGCGCCCTCGATGATGTGAGGTCTGACATAAACATTCAGGGCAGCCATTTTGTCGCTCCACACCCCATCATTGTTCGAGCCTCTGATCTTCAGGATGTACATCCCCTCTTTCAGCCCGGAGTAACGGCCGAAACGCCGGGTTCCGGCATCGAACCATTCACTGTCATGCCCCTCCAGAATATACTGATACTGATTTTTCTCCGGCAGCGTGTAGTTCAGAGCGGCAAATTCGAACTCAAAAAAATTATTCTGCCAATCCAGTTCAATCTGTCTGACTCGTTCAAAAGCCTGGCCTGGTTTCATCTCTTCGCCGCCCTGTTTCAGCGAGGTGAAATAAACCGGAGGTTTGAACAGGTTATGCCGGATCTGATCGGGATAGAATTTGTTGAAGCCGTTAAGCCCGCCAAAATAAATGGCACCGTCACTGGCTTTCAGACCTGAAGATGCCCAGAACTGACCCGGCATGACGCCTTCATCAGCCACATAGATTTTATATTCCCGGGTGCCGGGGGTGTATCTGAGGATACCGATATCCGAGGTGGCAATCCACAAATCCCCCTTGTCATCCTCAATGATATGTGCAATGTTATTGGTGGGAAATTTGTTTTGGATGGTGAAATTCTCAAATGTCCCATTCTTCCGGTCAAATTTGATCAGACCGCCCCCGGCTTCGCTGGCCAGCCAGCAGGTTCCGTCTGAAGACACAGTGATTCCGTTGACTGTGTTATTGCCGATGCTGGCAGGATTTTCCGGGTCGTTTTTGTAAGATACGAAGATTTCCCGCTTCTTGTCAAATTGCTGCAAGCCTCCCCCTGAAGTGGCAATCCAAAAAGTCCCGTCATCTTCCTGATACATATGGAGAAAGAAATTTGATCCCAGACTGTCAGGGTCGGACGGATTGTTTGTATAATATTTGTATTCACCGGTCTGCCTGCTGATACGAAGCAGTCCGCCCTGGAGCAAAGAACCCCATATAACGTCAGGATCCTGTGTGTCCTGTAGCAGGTGCATCAGAGCAAACTTGGGAGTTTCCAAAGTTTTCTCAACTTTCCCTGTTTCCCTGTTCACCATGGACAACACCCCTTCCCCGCCCACCCAGAAATTGCCGATGCTGTCTGTCAGCAGGCTGGTGGCGGTGCTGCTGGGCAGACTGGCCGGATCCTTCGGATCATTCAGGTATTGCGTAATGATATCTGTTTCAGGTTCATATTTGAAAATTCCATGGCCATAAGTGCCCAGCCAGATATTTCCATTTTTATCTTCCAGCATATTCAGCACATTTTTAATGCTGTTTTCAGGCTTATCAGAGGGGGCACTGAAATATTCAAACTTTAATGCCATGGGATCATATACATGAATGGCGGAAAGGGTGATCACCCACAAGCGATCGGATTCATCCGCCATGGAGTGCATCGTGCCATTGTCCTCCAGACCAAAGCCCTTGCTCTCTTTGGTGTAGGTTGTGAATGTCCGGGTTTCCCGGTTAAAAACAGAAATTCCGGGTATGTCAAGCCAGTGTGACAACCAGAGCGAACCTCCGTACTCTGAAATTGAATTCACCACGTTAAAGGTCGAGCCGGCAGCCTGGTCATAGTAGACAAATTTACCAGCATCCTTGTCAAGTTTTGCCAGACCATTGTAATTTGTGCCGATCCACAAAGTCCCCTGATGGTCCTCATACAGGGCATAAATGGTGGTTGTCTTGTAATCGCCGTCTTTGTAAACAGTAAACGTCTCTGTCTCTTTGTCATACTTGTTCAGCCCGTCCGAAGTGCCAATCCACAGAACTCCGCTCTTGTCCTCCATCACAGCCCAGACATCGTCATTGCTCAGGCTCCCGGATGTTCCAGGCTTATTTTTGTAGCGGGTAAAGGTATCCTCGGCTTTGTCATAGCGGTTAAGGCCGTTGGAAGAACCAATCCAGACAAACCCTTCACTGTCCTGCTCAAAGAGATGGGAGGACCAGTTGAAGGCATTTCCGGAGATGGATTCAGAATTCTCTTTTTCGACCGCATACACAGTAAACAGGTCTGTGTTTTTGTCATACCGGTACGCCCCCGCTCCCTGGGTGGCAAACCAGATATAGCCGTCATTGTCCTCAAAAACCGCCTGAATTCTGGCACCTTTCATGGGACTGTTTGAAGTGTTATACACTCTGATATCACTGCCATCGTATTTATACAGCCCGGCCTGGGTGGCTATCCAAAAAAAGCCGTCCCTGTCTTGGATGATACTGCCGTTGTAAGCCACCCCGGTTGAAAGAACTTTCCTGAGCCTGATGTTTTCAGTCGCCCTAGCCTGGGTGATCGGGCATACAGCAGAGAAAAGGAGAATAAAAGCGGCGCATATTCCAATAAGTTTGAATACAAATGAATTAAGGCCGTAATCAGTCTCTGTCTGCTCTGCCTGTTCGACGATGTCATGTTCAGATACTCTGCCTGGCGACATCTCGGATATCAGTCTCTGACACTTTCGGATTTCATATTTTTTTTTATACGTTTTCACCTTATCCCCTTTTTTTCAGTCAAATATTTCCGCTGATTATAACGGATTTAGGGGAACCCTGTGAACGTGCCCGTGAACTTGAACTTGAACGTGAACGTGAACGTGAACCTGGACTTAAACTTAAACGTGAACGTGAATCCTGACGTGAACATTCATTTATGATCACGTCTGAGTTCAAGTTCAAGTTCAAGTTTAAGGCTCCCCTAAATTCGTTATAATCAGTATTTCCGATATATGTTTTACCTCACCATCAATGTCATGTCATACGTCAGCCACCCCCCTCTTTCCTTTTCACGATCACCAGAGTCATGTCATCATCCCTTTTGTTGTCACACCACTCCAGAACATCGGCCATGATGTTCTCCTTCATGGCCTCGGGTTCCAGGCGGACATGCTTCTCCACGATTCCGACAAGCCCGCCGATGTCCAGCATTTCGCCGTCCGGTCTCACCGACTCGGTCAGGCCGTCTGTGTAGAGAACCATGACATCCCCCTCTCCCAGCTTGAAATACGAGTTCTTTGTGCGTTTGGAGATGTCCCTCTTGAAGTTCAGATAGACGCCTTTTGTCTGGATCAGCTCGCACTCGCCCGTTTCCCTGCGGTGGACAATGATTCTCAGGTGCGCGCCGGCATGTTTGAATTTTCCGTCACCGAGGTGTCTCAGGGCGTTGAATGTCATGAAATGCCTTTCCCTCAGCCGCCCGCTCACATTTTTATGCAGGATTTCATTGATTTTCACAACGGCCCCCCTCGCATCCTGATCGGGAATGGTCGTCACAGTCGTGTGAACCGTCTGGGCCATCATCATGATCAGTCCGGGCGTGACGCCGTGACCGGACACGTCGCCGATGGATATCCAGAGATTCCCCGAGCTGTCAGGGGCAACCTCGTAAAAGTCGCCGCCGACCTCGTCGGCCGGCACCATGTCCGCGGCAACTGGCGAAAAATATCCAGACCTGCCTGCTGCCGGCATCATTGGAGAATGTTCACCCCGATTTTGAAATTCCATCTCCCGTGAGAGGACTTTCGCCTCGGTCTCGGCCCGCATCCAGCTCTCGTGAAGGCTCTTCACCATGACATGGGTAGCTGACGCGGGCAAGGAGCTCCTCCCTGGAGAACGGCTTGGCGAGATAGTCGTTCGCTCCCGCGTCGAAGCCGGCAACGAGGTCGTCAACCTGATTCTTGGCGGTCAGCATCAGCACCGGCAGATCGGTCTCCGGATGCCTCTCCCTCAGACGCCGGCACACCTCGTAGCCCGACATTCCGGGCATCATCACATCCAGGAGCACGAGGTCGAACTCTCAATCGCTCCAGTTCCGCATTCTTCTCCCTGATATCCTCCAGCATCCGGATGTTTTTCACATTAACCGCGGTCAGACGTGCGACAGCTTGGAGAAACACCCTGACCTCGTCGGTCAGTCCGAACCCTTCCCCGGGGCCGTGAAAATTCATCACGCCGCACAGCCCCTCGTCTGTCAGCGGGGCACAGAGCAGGGAACCGGATGAGGCATTCTCCCCGGCGGAATCAGGGCGGCCGGGCATGAGAGATATCTCCCCCCTTTCCGCGGCCTTCCCTCTCATTCCCTCTCCCGTGCGGAAGCTTTCCGGTTCTGTGACGGCCTCCCCGGTGTCGGGATGGCAGGCCGCCATCCCGAACGTGTCCCGGTCCTCTGTCAGAAACAGCGATCCGCTTCCGAAACCGAATTTTTCCTTCATTGCATTCATTATTCGAGCGAATGCATCGGGAATCTCACCCGTGGCAGCCTTCACGCTGCTTTCCGACTGTCAGAGTGGCCGAGGCGTGCGGAGCGCACCATCCCGGAGGACGTCATTTGCTTTCTCCGCTTTCATCCGACTCATCCGGTGTTTGCGTGACCGAAGACCCGCCGAACGTCTGCCGCCTTGCGGATGGCCTGCCCGCAAACGGGCGACGGGACGGTTTTAGCTCGCTTTCTCTTTGTCCGGTTTGCTTATCCGGCAAATTTGCGATCTGCGCCTCTGTTTTACCGGCGGTATCGATGTTGGCAATATTTTTTTCTCCTGTGAGCCATTGGGTGTCCGACTTCTCGTAAAATTTGCTCAAGTCTCACTCTGATTGGAGCGATATTTCCATCAACTATCCCGCGTAGCTTTTCAATGTCAACAAAATCATATTCAAGCAAATTTTTGACATCGTCCTCGTCTTTTCGCTCAAAAGTTGAGATTTTCATGGCTATCAGATGCTCAGGTGAAACAACGTGAAGCTCTGTTCCTCCAATGTTTGTTTTTTCTGTTGCCAAATCAATTGCCTCTTCAAACAACTTGCTCAGATCACCTTCGTCAACGGAGTGTCTGTCAATAAAATCAACATTTATGTTATCTGTCTCTATGTGAACATTTATCCCTCCGATCATCAGTTCCCTTATATCATATTTCAGATTTACCAAATGCCTGACAACTTTTTGCCTGTCAGCTTTCTTTATGGCTGTATCCAAATCCTTGGTGTAGGCATGACCAGCAGGATCGGGCAGCCAATACCATACTGCCAGTCTTCCAATTAAGACACACTTGATTTTTAAATCACCCAATACTTTCGTGGCAAAGGCAGCGCTTTCTCTTGGATCAAATGTTGGTAACTCCAATCCGTTCGTCTTCCTGCGTTTGTCGCTCATGATTATATCCATGTTTTTTGATTTTTTTATCCTCATCCAGAGAATCTGCAACCGACGCCTCATTTCCATGGCTGCATACTCATCCGGCGATAAGGCACGGTCGGCCAACGCAGAGTTCAGCGGCGGGCGGGGGTTGGCGATGCGTTTCACAACCGATGCGCCCGCCCGTGTCGGGTAGCCGGGGGATGTTGCCATCCTCAAGCCCCCTAAGAACCGTGCGTGCAAGTTTCCCCGCACACGGCTCACGCAGCGCATAAGGCGCCGGGAACGTCTCACGATTTCCATCCAATTATTAAAAGTATTATGAAACTGACATTCTTATGTTGTTGTTGAATCCTGTATGATATTGTTTGTCTCATTAAACAGCCAATTCAATGTGTTGAGCACTGTCTGCAAACTCATCGTGGCAGATATTTGATTAGGATCTCTGATAAACACCTTACCATTCTCCAGCTTTCCAAATTCCCACGCCTTACCTGTGGTTACAACGCCGTAACTGGTTTCTGCTCCCTGAGTGGAGGCGGCGTACATTTCAGCCAACGCCTGCGCCCAGTCTTCTTCAATTTTTTCCTGTTTTGCTTCCATAATACAAAGTGGCGGCAGTGTCATTCTTCCTGATGGTGTTCTGGCAGCTATCAGATAATCAGGTCTTCCAACCAGGTCGTTGGCAGGATCCACGTTGTACTCCACACGAGGCCAGATATGTAGCCTTTCGTACTGATTGTCAACCACATTAAGAATAGGTCTGATAATCATCTCACAGACTGCCACCTCGTTGACAAAATTCATACTGTCATCAAAAGCATTTCTGATTTCTGCTAATTTGCTCTCGGATACTTTAATATCCAAGGTGTCAATAAAATGTCCCATCCCAATTTTTATACCAAACTTATCAGCCACATCTTCAACCTTTTTAAAATTGCTAATAAAGGGCATAATAAATCTCCCTTACGCAAAGGGTGTCCATCAGAGCTTCCCTGTAAATGAGCAATACAAACCTTTTGTAGTTCACCGGCTCGTCCGTGTGCAACGGGTGGTTCTGAGACGGAGGAGGGGGGCCAGCCATCTCAGATATGGCTGCGCCCGCTCCGTCCGCTCCAAGCAAGCTTGTGCGTGCGGAGCGGGCGCAGCCACACCCTAATTTTTTCACTTAAGCAACCCTTCCCGTTCTTGGAATACTTAGTTAAGCGGCAGCCCGAATGACGGACCCGTCCCCGGCAACCCGTCAGCTTCCGAATCCCTGACCCGGGCTGTCCGCTTCAACGCCTGGTTAAATTGACGTCCACCGACCAAAAACCATCCCACAGACAAACAAGTTTAATACCACAAAAAAAAATCTTTTTCAACAAAAAAAATCATTTTTCAGATTATGTCTGATTTTTTTAGATGTCTGTGTCACAGGACGGACGGACAGCGTATGTTTTCATCATATTGTCCGAAATTCGGTCAGCATGCTTTTTTTTTCATATTGGCCGAAAATCGCTTAAATAATTTTTTTTGACGCGCATCCGTCTCATAATAATTCAGGGAGAACAGCATCATGCTGAAAAACACCAACCTCCGGCTGCCACCGACATCAGACTCACACATACCCCTGCTCCGACACTCTGTCAGCAGATAATTCGGCAATTCTGATTCTGATTTTAACTGCGTCATAAATGCTTTCCCAAAACCGCATAGAACGCGGAGGATTCACAGAGGACACAAAAGTCCCCGGGAACCCGGCAGAACTTCCGGCTGCCACCAACATCAGATTCACACACACCCCTGTTCCGACACTTTGTCAACAGAAATTCTGACTCTGGTTTCAACTGCGTCACAAATAGCTTTCCCAAAACCCCAAAGAACACACAGAGGACAGAAAGTCCCAGCGGAACTCGGCAGAA
>JAUCGI010000227.1 GCA_030378035.1 Desulfobacterales bacterium HSG2 | reverse complement strand
ACCAGCGGACAACACATCACGGAGCCTTGCAAGGCTCAGGCGGCTATGTCTGGCGGCAATCATCGCCGCCTTTGTTCCGGGCCTGCTTCACGCAGGTCAGGAGATCACACAGACCATCGAACTGAAAAAGGGATGGAATTCGGTTTTTCTTTATGCGGAACCGGCCGAACCGGATTCGGACGCGGTTCTTGCGGGAACCCCGGTCACCCAGGTGCTCACCTATTATCCGAAAAACTCGCCGGTTCAGTTCATTCAGGATCCGGCGGAGGCCGCGTGGGAAAAATCCGGATGGAGCCGCTGGGTTCCGCCTGACAGACCCGAGGCCGTTCTTAAAAATCTTTACGCGTTTCAGGCGAATCAGCCCTACATTGTTTACTGCACATCCGATTTCACCTGGAATGTCACGGGAACGCCGCGGTTCAGGAAGCGGAAATGGCAGCCGGATTCCTTCAATCTTGTCGGATTTCATGTTGATCCGAGAGTTCCGCCCACATTTGTCCAGTATTTTGAAGGCTCCCGCGGCCACGCCGGACTTCACATTTATTATCTGCACAATAACAAATGGATCCGGGTGTCGGCCCCGTCGGGCGTGAATGTCGAATTCGGACAGGCTTACTGGATGTGGTGTCAGGGCGGCTCCGATCATCAGGGGCCCACGGAAATCAAGCTCCCGGGAACCGGCGACGGCCTGAATTTTCTTGCCGCGGTTGACGAGCTGGAGATTGATGTGACCAACCGCTCCCCCAATCCGCTGTCGTTCACCCTGGAGGCGGTCTCCGGTAACGAAGTTCCCCTGTCACGGGTGATAACCTCCTTCACTGAAGAGGAGATCACCACCTACGAGCCTTTTTCAGCGTATTCCACGGAAAAAGCCTCGGAACCCGGAGAAAAAATAAAAGTCCGCCTGGCGGTCCGGCGCAAGGAGATCCTAACCCACGAGGTCACCGGTCTCCTGAGACTCTGCGATGATATCGGAGACTGCTTTTACATTCCGGTTAGGGCAGAGAGACTGAAATAGGGTTAAGGAGTTAAGAGTTAAGGAGTTAAGAGTTAAGGAGTTAAGAGTTAAGAATAAGCTTGCTTCCTAATTCCTAATTCCTGATCCCTGAAAGGAGATTGTATTATGAAGATGATGAACAAATTCGGCATTATTATCAGATCCGTTCTTTTCCTGACGGTCATGTTTCTCGGTGTCTCTCATGCCGGCATTCCCGAGCCGGAGACGCTGATTTACGGAGAGGTGTTCAACACCACTCAGGGGAACAGGGTGACAGTGACTGACGGGACTGTCGAGTGGACGCTTAAGAAAAAAGGCGACGACAGCAGAACTTACATCTTTGACACAGAGGTGGAATGTCTCGTATGCCCCGAATATGAGAACGGGGAGTGCGTCACATGTGAGAAGTATTCCTACCGTCTCAGAGTGCCCCAGGAGGCGGCCGTTGCCATTGAGGGGATGGAGGTTCCGGACGATACGATTACGCTGACGAATGAGGACTGTCAGTACGACTACATAGAAGCCAGAGTTGACGGGATCACGGCCCGGATCATCCCGAAGGGTCAGTACGGGAAAACCGATATGGACGAGCCCGAGGGGAAATTCATTGTGGCGAGCCAGCCGAGGCGCTCCCAGTACTACGAGGCCGACCTGGAGATCGTCATCGAGCTCGGCGACACCGACGGCGACGGAATGCCGGACTGGTGGGAGACCGATCACGGCCTGAACAAAAACCTTGCAGATGATGCGGAAACAGACAGAGACAGTGACGGCTGGAGCAATCTTGACGAGTTCGGCAGGGGAACCGATCCGGATCAGAGCAACAGAACTCCGGGTCTTCTGGAAGAGACCCTCACCGTTTACGAGGGCGGCGTGACCCAGTTCCGTCCCGTGATTGCGGATTCGGACACGCCTCCGGAAAACGTCAGGGTGAAACTGATCGGTGTGCCGGCGGGTGTCCGCCTGTCATTCCATGGCGACAGTTCCTCCCATTCCCACGGTGCCGCGCTCCGCTCGGGAGACACTGTGACGCTGGCGGAGATGGAAATGGGAAAGGTGCTTCTGGAGCAGATCCGGCCCGGGAGTGACGATGTCACGCTGACCCTGGAACTGAGCGACGGGAAGAATGCCGCCGTGACCGCGGCAGTCCGTGCGGAGATATTCCGGCCCAGCTCGACCGACGGCACGGACGCCCTTTTCTGGGGTGACGCTTATGCTCTTTCGGAGAACATGAAAGCCGGGAAGCTCGACGGCTCGTTTCTGCCGGACCGGTCCGGGAACGAGAACAGCGGCAGCTATTACGAGAAAGACGGGGAGGATGTCAGCGGGGCTGTTCTTGACATTCCCGAAGGTGCCTCGCCTTCCGGCAGGCCGGCCGTGAGCCTGAAGGGAAACGGATGGCTTGAGCTCCCTTATTCCAAAGCGATCTTTCTGGACGACTCGACGGTTTTCTCCGTCTCCAGAGCCACGGGCGCTGGCGATCAGTTCCTGGCCGGGGGGCCCTTCTTCGAGATCGGCGTGACCGGAGAGGATCATCCGTCGCATCCGGGCGAGATCCGTGTCGCAACCTCGGAACACGCGGTTTACGGCAACCGGAAGGTGACGGAGAGATGGGTCCTCGCCGCTGTCCGCAGGGAACAGGGAAAGACACGCATCGATCTGGACGGCCTGCCGACCGGAGGGCCTTCCTCGCTTGACGAGATCACAGAACTGGGCACGGATCCGGTTGTGGGCGCGAGAAATGAATGGAAATACAACTTTTCCAAGGAGGAATGGGAATTCAGCGCCGAGAAAATCTTCGAGGGCGATCTGGCCGAACTGCTGGTTTTTGACAAAAAACTGGCAGAGATGAGGAAATGGCGGATTCAGGCATATCTGTTAGGCAAATGGTTCGGTTATGTTGTCAGCGACTTCTCCGACTCGTCCCGTCCGTTAACGGTTGTGGGAACCTCGGGATATGAGAAATATGAGAGATATGAGAAATCGTCGGTCGTGTCTCCCTACGCTTATGACAAAGACTTTGTCGCCCGTTTCGGAACGGATTACTCATACATCCTGCTCGGAGGCCACGGCGGCGACCTGATTGTAGGCGGCTTTGAGGATGACATTCTGATCGGCGGTCCCGGGGCGGATGAGCTGTGGGGGTACGGAGGGCGGGACATCTTCGTGCCGGACGACGGCGACGCGGTGTGGGACTTCGACACGGACGGCGGCGACATGCTCTGTCTCAGCCACCTGCTGGAGTATACCGGCAGATCTCTCGGGGCGTATCTGCACCTCGAGATCAGTCCGCAGTCGGAGGAGGAGGATACGCATACGATCCTGAAGATCGACTCAGACGGCGACGGGAGCGGATACGACGATGCGGCGATCACCCTGAAGAGCCTGGTCCTGCGGGACAACATCGACCTGCACCGGCTGTGGGCCGGCGGACATCTGCACACCGGCGGGCCCCGGCCGGCTCTCGAGGTCAGTCTCGAAGCGGAGACAGGGGAGACCGGTTCTCTGAAAATAACCTTTTCCGAAAGAGATATCCCCGAAAATCTGACACTGCCGCTCTCCCTCGGAGAGGATGCGGGCTGCCGTCTGGAGACCCGAATATGGAACTCCCGGGCCGGGGCTTACGAGTCCGTGGTTGTGGAAGACGGCCTGATTCCGGTGGCGCTGAGGCCCGGGGACACGACCCTGCCTGTGAGGGTTGTCGCCGGGGATAACGCAGTTGGAACCGTGGAGGCGACTCTGGTTCCGAAGGCGGAGTATTACGATCTTGCCGAGACCCGGTCCGCGACAGTCACGCCCGGAGAGGGTGACGGCGATCTTCCGCCTTCGACAGTCTTTCATCACAGCATGGACTACAACCCCGCGGACTATGAGATCGATCTCCGGGAACTCCTCCGGGGTATCCAGCTTTACAATATTGTGTCCTACCACTGCGATTCCGGCGGGGAGGACGGATACGGCCTCGGAGACCTCGTCGATAAGAGGAACTGCGCGCCACACGCCCTGGACTACAATCCGCAGGACTGGCGCATCAGCCTGAACGAGCTTCTCCGGCTGATCCAGTTTTACAATTCCGACGGTTACCACAGGGATACTTACGGAGAGGACGGATTCTCTCCGGGGAAATAGGAGGAATGAGGGATGCGGGATGCCGGATATTAAGGATAAGGCAAATTTCCCAATTCCCAAATTCCCAATTCAGATAAAGGAGGTGATAAAAGATGAAGAAGAAGAAAAAAAAAGGGAATACTCGCAGAGACTCGAATCGCCCTGCATCTGTTCATCCTCCCGGCATGAGGATGCGTGCCGGATTATGTGCAGGAAAGGGACATTAACACGGTTTAATCCCGGACTTATCGAGAACTGAATCTTCGGAAGCCCGGGAACCAAACTGAAAAGGAGGCAGATTTGACAACAAGTCTGCCTTTTTTACCATTGGAACAGGAAATTACAAAAAAATATTAATGTTTGCTATCATCCTTATCCCTGTTTTCAAGCCACAGCAGAGGACTCGGCTGTCAGAGAGAGGCCGGCAAAAAGCTTTGAAGTGATCGAACCGGAGGAATGATGTATTACGAGTTAGGGGAGGAGTGCTGAAATGAAATTTTAGCACATTTCTCAGAGGGCCGCGGGTCCAGACTAGGTTCATAACATCCCGAACCAGCATCATTGATTCATCCGGGGTTGTTCCGCTCGTGGAAAATACCGGTTCATAACCTCCCGAACCTCCCTCAGCCATTCCATGCGCTGCTCCGGCGTGCTGGTGACAATCATACTGAACATTCTCCGATAAAACGATGTCACGCCGCAGAGATCGAAGATACAGTTTTTCCAGAGCGCTTCAAGCGGGTCTCCGAATACTTCCAACTCCCGCTCCGAAGGGGTGTTTGAGGTGTTAAACACAATTGCGGCTTTGGCCTTTAACAACCCCACAGGCACTCCTTCCCCCTTGTCGCCCTCTGAAAACTCATAAGCAACCCCCGGACGGAAAACCCTGTCGATCCAGCCCTTCAATATTGCCGGCGGCTGTCCCCACCAGTTCGGATGGATGATAATGATCCCGTCAGCAGCAGATAGCTCTTTACAATGCTTCCCAATCTCAGGGGGTAAAGACGCATCTTTCGGGATCTCCTCTTTTGGAAGAATCGGGTCAAACTTTTCATCATACAGATCATGGAAAATAATGTCGTGGTCATTTTTCCGCAATTCGGAAACAGATGCCTCCGCAATCGCGTTATTGAAACTTGTTTTGCTCGGATGTGCCAAGATTACGGATAAATTCATTATTAAAAGCTCCCATGGGTGGTCAGTGGTCAGTGGTCAGTGGTCAGTGGTCAGTGGTCAGTTGTCAGTGGTCGGTGGTCAGTTGTCAATGGTCAGAAGACAGAAGTCAGAGGTCGGAACTCCCACTAACAACCGACAACTGACAACCGACAACCGACAACCGACAACCGACAACCGACAACCGTCAACCGACAACCGTCAACCGTCAACCGTCAACTGTCAACCGTCAACCGTCAACCGTCAACCGTCAACTGTCAACCGTCAACCGTCAACTGTCAACTGTCAACTGTCAACTGCTACACCCGCCCGCTCCACCTTAACTTCGCCTTCAAAATGTCGAAATAGTGCTGATCCGGCACGGTTATCGTCCGGATGGGATGCGGTCCTTTGCAGGCAATGATCGTATCCCTTTCGTCGATTTCAAGTCCTGCCTGGCCGTCAAAAGTCAGCATGATATCCGAAGATTTTTCTGCAAGGCGGAGCTTTATGCATACCGAATCCGGAACCATCAGCGGCCGATTGGTCAGGGTGAACGGACAGATCGGCGTCATAATGATGCCGGGCACCGAAGGATGGATAATCGGGCCGCCCGCGGCAAGCGAATACGCGGTTGATCCTGTGGGCGTGGAAATAATCAGTCCGTCCGCCTTGTATGTGGTCAGATACTGATCGTTGACATAAGTTTTTATGTGGGCAAGCCTGGCAAGGGCGCCTTTGTTAATTACAACATCGTTTAACACCGTTTCACGGACAAACTCCTTTCCATCCCGGATCACTCTGACCAGAAGGCGCATTCTGGGTTCTGTGGTAAATTTTTTATCCAAAATGGCCTGGGCCACAAAAAACAGGCTGTCTTCTGTGGTTCCTGCCAGAAACCCGACTGCACCGAATTTGATCCCGAGAATCGGAATATCCTGATCCCCTATCCAGCGAACCGCGCTCAGAAAGGTTCCGTCTCCTCCGAGTACGAAAATGCAAAACAGGTCAGGCGGCGCGGAAGATACCGTTTTGTCCGGAAGTCTGCGGTTCGGCAGCACACTTTTTTTCCTGACCACTTCAATTTCCTTTGAACGCAGCCAATGTTCAAATTCATCCGCTTTCTTTTTTGCTTCGTCATCTATTTTTACGATCAAACCTACCCTTCTCAAAACAAAACTTGGCTCCTTTTTATTTTTTTGATGAGATTCGGACTCTTCCGGCATAAAAATTGCAGTTAAACATAATGAAGCAGAAACCATGTTTTTTCAAAAACCTGTTTTTATGCCGGAAAGCCCTTTACTCAGTGATTTAAACTTTTTGGGCATCTTTCATATTACTGCAAAAATAGTTCACACTTTTTTGAGGAACAAACTCATCCGCGTTTGTCCGCGTCCCATTGTTCTTTCAAAAGTGTCAACTGACAAATGAAGGATGCCACTTTTTGCCTTAACTTTTAGGTTTAAGGTTTAACTTGGAAAGTATAAACTCAGCAGTTCTAAAAGTTTTTTGGCCACAGCCTGGAAAAACGGCGAATTCCGGCTCAAACCTGACATTTTTTATCAGGTCTGGGTACTTATCCCGTTGTACCGATATTTGCGTCTTTGTGGTCTTTGTGCCTCTGTGTGGGAATATAAAAAGTCACACAGAGGCGCAGAGAAAAGGCGCAAAGGGCACAGGAAAATTTACGGCCGGTACTTGTCCCATTTGCGTCTTTGCGGTCTTTGTGCCTCTGTGTGGGAATATAAAAAGTCACACAGAGGGACAGAGGCGCAGAGAAAAGGCGCAAAGGGCACAGGAAAAATTACGGCCGGGTACTTATATAGGAAGGGACGAATTTATGAATCGCTGTACTACCCATAAATTTTTCTGTACCCACCTTTGCGCCTTTTTTTGTGCCTCTGTGCCTTTGCGTGGGACATAAAATCCCGGAAAATTTTTGCCGGTACTTAACTGAAACTCTTTACATACAGATATGACACGGATACAGCAATACAGCAAGATATTTTTTGGAATGGATAGAATGAAGTTTTTTTACCTTGACCGCTCCCTTTATATCATTTATAAACAGATATGGATAGCAGATGGGAAAAGTTTGAATATATTTTATGGTAAAAAAGATTTGGCATTCTTCATTTGTCAGTTGACACTTCTGAAAGAATAGCGGGACGCGGATGTACGCGGACCATAAGTGTAAACTTAGGACTTGTCTTGCTCTTGCTCTTGCTCTTTATCTTGCTCTTAATCTTAATCTTAATCCTGTCGTGTCCGTTTGACAAAGATAAAGAGCAAGATTAAGATAAAGAGCAAGAGCAAGAGCAGGATTAAGATTGGGAATCCTTAAGTTTACACTTATGGTACGCGGACAAACGCGGATGAGTCCGTTCCTCAGAAAAAGCGCGAGGTGTTTTTGAAAGATGCCAAAGATTTTTACAAAATTTTTTAAAATCAGACCACCCTGGTAAAAAGAAAGGAGAAAACAACAATGAAAGCAAAACCCATCCTTTGGCAATTCCTTGCAGCAATTTATTTCCTCTTTATTTCATCAGTTTTTGTCCAATCTGCGGAATCTGCGAGATTGCTGGTGATTATTAAAGAGAGTCAGGCAGCAGAATCTGTAGCTGATTCGGAGACCATCGAATCGCTTATGACCAAACATCTGCTCAAAACCTATCAGGTAATAACGCCTGACAGTCTTTCCCCCTCTTCACAACTCACGGCTGAGGATATTTCAGAGGCCAAAAGGGGGAGTATTTCCAAAGCCAGAAAGGCGGCGGCTTCCTGTCACGCTGATCTGATCCTTATCGCTTCTGTCAAAACGGAAGTAACTTCCCAACAACCGCATGGTGTTAAATTAAAGAAAGCGCTCGCCATAAATTCCTATAAGCTTTTGGATGCGGCCTCAGGCAGAATACTTGATACGGACAGTAAGAGATACCGAGGGGCTGGCACATCCTCGGACGAAGCAAAGTATGCTTCTTTTGAGAAGATGGCTGAGGGTATTGACAAAATGATCGCTCTGAAAGCTCCGGCCGGCCCGACTGGAACATTATCATCGACGATTGAAAGCTCAACATCATCATCGACGATTGAAAGCTCAACATCAATTCAACCGACTACAACGACGATTGAAATCTCATCAGTTCCGCAAATTATTATTACAAACCCTCTGGATAAAAGAAGAGGACTCACCAGAGGCTTCACCAGAGGCTTCATCAGAGGCCCCGAAGAGAGGAAACCATTTACGATACAGGGTGAAGTAAAAGATGGCGCGGGGATTCAGTCTGTTAAGATCAATGAACAACCAGTCACTCTCGGCAGAGGGAAATTTTCTCATAATGTTACGCTGTCACTCGGGGATAACCTTTTTTTGTTGACGGCAACGAATGTACTGGGCGGCACCGCAGACAGAGACATCATTATTACATACGAGTTGGCCCATATGTCCGGAATCAAACCGGTATTGTGGGGTCTTGCTGTCGGCGTTTCCGAGTATGCAAACCCGGCGATGAATCTTCGATACGCTGACAAGGACGCGCTGAGTCTGGCGCAGGTACTCAAAAAACAGGAGGGGATGCTGTTTTCCGAAGTTCATATAAAAACCTTGGTAAATGCGGATGTCACAAGGGATAACATCATCGAAAACATTGAACGCCACCTGGGCAAAGCCGCTCCGAACGACGTCATTTTCATATTTATTGCCGGACACGGTATAAAACATCAGCGAACCGGCTCATACTATTTTGTCACACACGATGCGAATATGGACACCATTTCATCAAGGGGCTACAGGATGTCCGATTTTGACGAGGCCGTGAAAACGCTTTCCAAAGATGTCAACAAGGTGATCATCGCTATGGATACCTGCCACTCCGGAGCGATGAAAGTGGGGAGGAGGGCTTTGGGCAGCGCTCAGAACCTAGCCGAGGCGCTGAAAGAAGCCAGCGGGATATTTATCCTGGCCGCTTCAAAAAGCGGGGAATCGTCCCTGGAAGACGGAAAATTCATGCTGCATGAACAGGATACAGGTCATGGGGCCTTTACTTATGCCCTGATCCAAGGAATATCCGGCAAGGCAAACTATGACGGTGATGAATATATTTCGCTGACCGAACTCTTTCAGCATGTGGCCAAACAGGTTCCCCGGCTCACAGACGGCCGGCAACACCCTTATTTCAGGGCCGAAGGAACGGAGGTTCCTTTTATTCTGCTAAAAGATTAATGCTTGATGCTTGATGCTTGATGTCTGATGCTTGATGCTTGATGCTTGATGCTTGATGCTTGATGCTTGATATCTTGATGCTTGATCCTCGATGTTTTATGTTTGCTGTCTGATGCTTGATGCTCAATGATTGCGGTTTGAGCTCTGACGCTTGATACTTCCTCCTCTG
>JAUCGI010000157.1 GCA_030378035.1 Desulfobacterales bacterium HSG2 | reverse complement strand
CGAACACGTCGGTGATCCGCTCTCCCGCATCCGGTTCCAGAACCGCGTTCAGGAAATTTATCAGCAGATTGCGGTTCTCCTCTTTTCCGAACATTGCCTTGACCACGCAATCCACAGTCGGTTTTATTTTATTCTTCATTGTGAAATATCTTTCCAATTTGGCAAATTTACCATCTATCTTTTAATTTATTACAACCTCTTTGTTTGTCAAGCAGAAAAAGCAGAAAGCAGTTTTACAAACTTATAACTTTTAAATCCCGGAGTGCAAAGCTCTCTGCGCGAATATCCCACAGTCTGTGTTTCCGTCTGGTACGCGCAAAGCTGAAGTTTGCAGATATTATTTGCCCGGGAACTGCGATTTTTCTTGCAAAATAATTTATTTTGAGGTAGGTAAGGATGAAAAAATGGGATTCAACAGGCGCAGTTTTTTATAACTCACTGAAATTATCAATACAGATGTTTTCCGGAACTGGCAATTCTTATCCGATAATTTCAGTTTGTCACGGATTAACTTTTAAGTTTTATTATATGGAATCTGTCAGAACCGGACGTATTTACGATTTGGAGGAGGAGTGCCAAAATGAAATTTTAGCACAAACCGAGGAGTGCCAAAATGAAATTCCCGCACTGCCCGCGGCCCTCTGAAAAAATGTGCTAAAATTTTATTTCAGCACTCCTCCCCAAGCCTTGTGGTTTTTGAACTTCTGTCAGGATCGGAGGATAAGGTGAGATTATTTATTATATCCATTACAACGGTTATCATTACGCTTTTCGGCTTTGCTGAAAATATCAGAGCGGCTGAGGGAGAGCTTCCTTTTCAGCCCGGGGAAAAGCTGAGATTTAATCTTAAATGGACGGTGATAAAGGCCGGGGAGGCCACGCTTGAGGTGCTTCCCATTGAAACCGTCAACGGTGTCAAATCATACCATTTTGTCATGACTGCAAAAAGTACGTCGTTTTTGGACATGTTTTACAAAGTCCGGGATCGGATTGACGCGTACACCGATACAAAAATGACCCGCTCAGTCTTTTATAAAAAAAAACAGAAAGAGGGAAAAACCCACAGAGATATCGTGGTTCATTTTGACTGGAAAAAGAAAGAAGCCGTTTATTCCAATTTTGGCAAAAAAAGGGATCCCCTTTCCCTGTCACCCGGTTCTTTTGACCCCCTTTCCGCTTTTTATTACACCCGACTTTCTGACATGAAGGAGAATGCAGTGATCGAAAGGCCGGTGACGGATGGAAAAAAATGTGTTGTCGGGAAGGTGACTGTCGTTAAAAGAGAGAAAATAAAAGTGGGAAAGAAGACGTATGACACTTGGCTGTTAGAACCTGAATTAAAGCACGTCGGCGGTGTGTTTGAAAAAAGCAGGGACGCCAAAATCCAGGTATGGGTCACAGCGGATAAGCGGCGGATTCCTGTAAAAATAAAGAGCAAGGTTGTTGTCGGAAGTTTTTTGGGGGAGCTTGTTTCTGCTGAAGGCCTTGGAAAATAATCCCCGCCTTCTTTCTCTTGCTCTTTTCTCTTTCTCTTTTCTCTTTCTCTTGCTCTTTCTCTTGCTCTTTCTTAATCCTGATCGCAACAAAAACAGATTAAGAGCAAGATTAAGAGCAAGAGCAAGAGCAAGAGCAAGATTAAGAGCAAGAGCAAGAGCAAGATTAAGAGCAAGATTAAGATTAAGAGCAAATCCCTGCTCAACTGGCTATGATACGCCGGTTTATACTGACAGTCGGACATGTTGCAGAAAGGGCGACCCGGACCACATTTGAACCGAGAAGAGCCTTTTCCGGATCACTCTCTCGCGAATGATGGGCCATAATTATCAGGTCGGCGTTATTCCACCTGGCAAATTTCAGGATCTCGACATAAGGCATCCCTTCCCACGACTCAACAGAATACTCTGCGACTCCCTCTAATTCCGAGCCGTATTTCCCTTCCATTTTCTCTGTCGCATCTCTGATGCTTTTTTCTATCTCAGCCTGGTTTAGCATCAGCGTATCATCATGTCCGACAGGTATGGCATGAAAGATATGGAGTTTGGCTTCGTGGTACTGGGTCATCCGGGAGGCAAAATCGAAAGCGTGATGAGCCTGGTCAGAGAAGTCCGTGGCCAGAACAATGTCGGAGAAGGTCACCTTTACCGACCTGGCTGTCTCAAAAGCCTGATAGACTTCGGAGACCTTGCTAACCATTGCCTCGGGATCGAACGGTTTGAGGAGATAGTCCAGCGCTCCTATCTTCATGGCCTCAATGGCGGTCTCCACTGTCGCATAAGCGGTCATCATAACCACGGTGAGATCAGGAAAGCGTTCGTTGGCCCTTTTGAGGAGTCCCACGCCATCCATCTCCGGCATCTTGATATCCGTAAGCATCATCTGATACGGCCCGGCTGCCAGTTTTTCGAGCGCCTCCTGGCCGGATTCGGCGGTATCCACGGAATAACCTTCCTCTCTGAGCCACTCTCTGAGGGAATCGCGAAGAACCTGCTCGTCATCAACTACCAGAATCCGAAAATCCTTGCGGTCGCCAACGGTCTCTGCTGACCAGATCCTGGGAACCTGCTCAGAAACGACCATGACGGGACAACGCGCCCTTTGGCTCACTTTTTCGAGACTGCTGCCGGCCGTTCCCCATTTTTTCATCTGGCCTGTCTCCGGCACATGGGGACCCATAACAATCAGATCAACAGCCTTTTTCCTGGCAAAGCGCAGGATTTCGCTATGGGCCAGCCCCGGGGTGACCTCGATTGCATAATCTTTGACATCGAATTTCCCGAGTTTTTCCTTGCAGAAATTATTTATCTCCTCTTTTGTTTCTTCCACTTTCCCGGAAGACGCGAAGTGTTCTATTCCACCCCACCCGTCAGATTTCATGCCGCAGGCGTGGAAGATGTGTAATTCGGCGTTGTTTTGTCCCGCCAGTGCAAAAGCCATGTCCGCAGCACGTTGACAGGTTTTGTTTGGGGATAGCGCCAAAAGAACTTTTTTAAACATGGTTTCTCCTTTGCTCCATCATGGTTCCTCCTTTTTTCTATTGTCGATTTGGCTACCAATTTAAGCCGGGATACCTTATGTCAAACTACGAAAGAACACGAAAAATATTTGTGACCTGCAATTAGGTCTTCTCCTTTCGTGTGTTTCGCTTATTTCGTGGTGTGAATTATTACAAAAAATATCCCGCTCCAAGTTGGTAGCCGTCGATTTCTTAACCATTTAAGTGTAACCAAAATTAAGCATACATTTCTTTTACATTTAAGGTGTTATATTCATCCGTGAAAAATTTGTTATCCCTGGCGTGTTCGATAAAAAATTTCCAGTAATCCTCCCAATCCCTACTTGTTACTACGGAGCGTAACCTCAGAACCGGCTCCCTCAGTTCCCCATCTCGCCCCTGCTATTTCCATTCTAAAACTTTGTACAGAAAGACTTTCAAAGTATTTGTATTTTCAGATAAACAGCGACTGTTCAATTTTGGTTACACTCATTAGAAATTAGGAAATTAGGAAATTAGGACACAGCAGATTTATAATATGCTGTTAATTCCTAATTCCTAATTCCTAATTTTTAATTCCTAATTCCCAATTCTCAATTCCTAATTCGCATGGCACTCCCCGCACATCACCGGCCCCGCGTTCTTTTCCAGATGGCAACCCTTGCACTGAAGATGATAAACCCTGATCAGCGGTACGGGATCATCAACATTCTTTAATGTATGACACTCAGAACATGCCATATCTTCCGAAGACTCATCCTCAAGTTTTCTGCCCATTGCATCATAAGAATGATGACATACACTGCATTCCTCAATTTCAGCTTTTTCGTTATGGTCATCATGCAGAAAACGGACAGCCGGCCGCATCATACGCCTGAAAGCGCTGTCATGTACGGTTGTGACATCCTCCTGCGAAAAGCCGGATATAACAGCAAATACAGAAACAAACACAGATACCGCGATATATGCTGCCAGTCTCTTTTTTTTCATCAGATTTCCCCCTTTTTAAGTGAGAACAGAGAAGTTTTCACATTTCACTTCCCTGACCCTTTTCCATACATTCATAAATGATATCGCCCAGGAACTTAAGTTCCAGACCAAGCCCGTAGTGATGGATAATATCCTCAAGCCCGCCGTGGCAGTTATGGCACGGTGCGATAAGGGTCTTTGCACCCCTGGCCTTTGCGTCGAACAACTGGTCCGCCTTGGCCTTGTTCCCCTCGACGCGCTTGTTTCTGAAAGGAGGCCCGCAGTTGATCACCCCGCCGCCCGCGCTGCAACAAAAATTATGCTCCCGGTTCGGATGCATTTCGACAAACTCCTCACAGACTTCATTCACCACATAGCGGGCCATTTCATGAAGACCTCTTCCCCGGACAATGTTGCAGGGATCATGGAGGGTCACCGGTGTTTCATACTTCCGGGCGATCTTCAGCTTTCCTTCCCTGAACAGCTCATAATAAAATTCAATGGCATGGGTTACCGGTATGGGCGGCATCTGCCATGCCAGCCACCGGTTGCCCATGTCGTAGATGGAACGAAACGCATGACCGCATTCTCCCATTACGATCCGTTTGGCCTTGAGCCGCATCGCGCTTTCAAAATGCGCCTTTTTCAGCCGGCCCATCATTTCATTGTCCCCGGTGTACATGCACATATCACTGTTATCCCATCCGGGGGTTGCCGGCATGGTCCAGTTGATCCCGGCGGCGTCCATAATAACGGCCGCCTGATAGATCAGTTGCGCCCGGAACTTGGGTTCGGGACCGATAACGGAATAAAACACATCGGCACCCTCTTTATCAAGGGGAATCCGCAGATCCGGAATCTCGTCCTGGGCTTCTTCCTCCTGCCACATAAGCGTATCTATCCACTCATCATCCTTAACCCACATCTGGTTAAATGTGGCCGAATGGCTGTGAGCCGTATCCTGAATGTACTGGGGCGTCACTCCCAGTTTGTGACATATTCTTCGGACCACAAGCATGAGGTACGCGACATCGATTCCGAAGGGACAGTACATCGAGCACCGCTTGCACAGATTGCATTCTGTTGACGCGATCTCGGACGCTCGTCTGATAAACTCCGGACTCACTTTTCCCTTTTTTTTCAACATTTCCCACAAGGTCTGTTTCACCTTGCCAGCAGGGGAAAACCGAGGTTCCCTGAAGGAAACATAAAAGTGGCAGGCTTCGGAACAGAGGCCGCAATGTACGCAGGTATCCACATACACCTTGAGACGGGCCCCGGTTTCATCTTCCAGAACCGCATTGATGACCTGCTCGATTTTTTCCGATGTAAGTTTTTCAATTCCCCTGTTCAGACCCTCATCAAAAATTTCCCTGCTCTCTTCTTTTAATGCAGGTTCAGCCATAATATTTTGCTCCTTTTAATGATCGGAGATTGAAGACTGAACATCAAATATTGATGATCGGAGATCGGATAATACAACTGAAAAGCCTCCATCGCCAATCTTCAATCTTCAATCGCCAATCGTCAATTAGATTACCAATCCTTCGCGTTCTTAACAGCCCCGAACTCAGATCCCATGTATCCTCTTGTGACCGGAAAGAAAAGCGCATGGCTTAAACGGGTAAAGGGAATGGCAGCCAGCATGATTTCCCCTGAGAGGATGTGAAGGATTAACATCAGTCTGTATCCGAACCACTGATGATAGGCCCAGAATCCTGTTATAAAAGGCACGGCAACAATGGCAAGGATGACAAAGTCGGAATAGGAAGTCAGATATCTGACTTCCGGAAGAACCAGCCGCCTCACAAGAAAAAAAATACAGGAGGCAATCACTGCCAGCGTCATTATGTCGGCCACAGGGTCTGATATGAACCACCAACTGATGTTCCATGCCTCTTCCCAGAGGATGACATGGGCGAACAGAAAAATCGGGATGCCAATCAGGCAAATATGGAAAACAAAAGTCACCAGCGTCATTACCGGGCGTTTCTTCATGTTCTCGCTTCCAAAAGGTATGATCCAATGGAAAATTGAGCGAAGCGCGTAATACCAGTCCATATAGACATATACCAGCGGATCTTTCTTCTTTGCCAGAACTGCCATCGAAATCAGCCGGTACAGGCTTCCTCCGATGAAGATCATAAAGGAGAGCCAGACCAGCGGGCCACTTACAAAATTATAAAGCGTTTGCATTGTTTTTCTCCTTAATTGTCCGTTGTTGTTGTTTGTTGTTTGTCCGTTGTTGTTTGTCCGTTGTTGTTTGTCCGTCACCAACTGACGACTGACGACTGACAACTGACAACTGACTGACAACTGACAACTGACAACTGACAATTGACATTATTTTTTCAGCGACAGAACCTCGCGGCAATACTTTGCGTCATCACCCTTGCCCTCGATTCCTCTGATAAGAATTTTTTCCCCGTCCGGACTGAAAACCGGATCCCACACTGCCTCAAAATCATTTTTTAGAGCTTGGCCATCCATAATAATGGTATAATGTCCGTTTTTTTCCACCTTTGCAGCGACATGTTTGCTGTCCGGGCTGAACACAGGTTTCCAGGCCATGTCGGACATGCTGTTCCAAGGCTCTCCGTTTACACAGACGGTCCATTTTTCCTTCTCTTTGCCCACACAGGCAACCCGCTTTCCGTCCGGGCTGAAGACCGGATCCGCAGCCAGATCCCCGAAGGTGTGCCTCCAGGGTATGTCATCCACAGCCACAGTCCACTTGCCGAATTCAGGTGCCACTATGGCTGCCAGCTTTTTTCCGTCAGGGCTGTATATATGATGCCATAGTTGGGCAAAACTGCTGTTCCATATCTGTTTCCCGTTCCGGGCCAGGGTCCATTTCCCTCCGATCCGCACGGGCGCGGTGACTGAGCCGTCTTCAGGTGAAAACCGGGGTTTCCAGACGGACAGAAAGGTTTCATTCCAGGGAACACCGTCCACGGCAATCGTATAATCATAGAGGCTTGTCCTCACTTCCGCGGCTACATGCTCATGGTCATGGCTGAAGGCCATATCCCATACGTTGATAAAATTTCTGTCCCAGGTTTTGCCATTCACTGCCACCGAATAGCACCCTTCCTGAAACTTGAAGATTTCCCCTTCACTGAATGGAACGGTCTGGATGGCCGCGGCCGTTTGTTTGCCATCCAAGCTCGTCGCAAGGTTTGTTATATGGAAAAAACCTTTTTCCCAGGGGACATCATTTATAACCCCGAAATATTTGCGTTCTTTCTGGGCAGCCACAGTGATGCCTGAGCCGTCCCTGCTGAACTGGGGATTCCATACAAATTCAAACCGGCTTTCCCATGCCTGTTCATCGACCGCGACGGTCCATTCTCCCATATCCGATACCAAGCCTGCCAGGCGGTTGTCCGGAGAAAACCTCAGATGCCACACTTTGTCAAAGGTGTTTTCCCAGGCAGCGCCGTTTTGGCAGACACTGAATTCCATATCCCCCGTCTTAACGACCGCTGCAACCTTCTCCCCGTCCGGGCTGGCACAAGGTTCCTCTACCCATTCAAACATATCCTTCCACTTACCGATATCCGCAATCTGTTTCTTGCCGATATCCCAGTCCCAATTACTTGAATCATGCATTTTTGTCCTTTCTCCTTAATTACGAGTCCCAGACCTTAATCTTCGTTTCGGACAGTTGGACAATTTGCTCTTGCTCTGTTTTTGTTGCGATCAAGAAAAGTGTCCGAAACGAAGATCATGGCCCGAGTCCCATGCAATTTTTTCGAGCATAATCTCAATATGCAATGTATTACATTTATTTGAACGGATTTCAAGACCAAACATTTCAGAATTTCTTTTGGCATGAAGCAGATTCAGATTTCCTAAACTGAGTTTCGGAAACTTTCTGCTGTCAGACTTGAAATAACCTTGCACTTCCGTACAAAATTTGTTATTAATATATGTGACTGTCAGGTTTTGGTTTGTCTCGACATGAAAACTGCGATGTCACCTATTTTTAAAATGCTCCCTGATAACCTGCCTCTTCGTGTCACAAAAATGTCCCGTTTCAGGTTGCGGCCCGCTTTTCCAAACCCTCCTTTGAAAACCGGGGATGGTTAAACGCTAATTGTCAACTACTTTTCAGGGAAAATGAAGGATGCCCTTGGTTCTAACGGATTTTGTGGTGGATTTTGTGGTATGAATCCATTTTTGACCACAGAGGAGGCACAGAGAATCGCGGAGTCTCCGCGAATCTCCGTGTCTTCTCTGTGACTTTCGGAATTTTTCTGCTGTCACGGGCTCTCGACAGCCTTTTGAGAAAATGGACATTCGGGTTTATTTTCAGTCATACCAGAGTCCCAACTGTATATTATAATGCTGTGTGCCGATATCCCCGTTCGCAGAAATTGTGACACAGCATGCCAGCAATTCTAATTTTGGAAAAAATCAATGTCAAAATCCGTGCAAAGATGGTTTGGGCAAACGCATTGCGGCCTCATCAAAATCCATTTGCAGCCAAAATTAGAATTGCTGACAGCATGCTGTATTTCACTTACAAGTTCGGATACAATGTTCGCGTGTGATTTCTTATCCGGCCTGCTAGGTCCTTTTCAGTGTCCAGTTTCCTCGGTAATGAAACAAGGCAGTTGGGCTGATAAACTTAAAAGTGTGTCGGAACCTCCGTGTCAGACTGAAATAAGTTCACCTTAACACCCTTCGCCTCGGAGTCACTTTAATCAGAAATGATTAAGTCTGATCAAGTTTCAGGGAACTCCTTTTTTACCGCCGGAAGGATAATCGTGAAAACGGTCCCTTTCCCCAGTTCGCTCTCCACGCTGATTGTTCCCTTATGCCGGTCAATAATGCCGTAAACCGTTGAAAGCCCGAGCCCGAGCCCCTTCCCCTCCGTCTTGGTGGAGAAAAACGGATCAAAAATTTGGTGAAGGTCTTCACCGGAAATGCCGCATCCTGTATCCTCTGTCTCTATTTTCACCAGCCCCTTTCCCGGATCAGAGGAACTTCTTAACGTAATGGTGCCGCCATCGGGCATGGCGTCAATCGCATTGAAGATGAGATTGATGACACATTGCTGGATCTGACTGAAGTCCCCCAGAACTTTTGGAATATCCGGATCCAGTTCGGTCTTAATCCGGATATTCTGCAAGGTGATTTTATGCCGGCCGAGCATGATGCATTTTTCCAGAAGCTCGGTGATATTCACCTCGTTGATTTTCAGTTCGGATTTGCGTGAGAAGGCGAGCAGATTGGAAACGATTTTGGAGCAGCGGTCGGTCTCACTCTCAACAAAAGTGAGATATTTCTGAAACTTTTTTGTGTATTCCCTGTTCAGAGAACCCCTGTTCATGATCTTGATCATAAGGCGAAGATAGTTCAGGATGCCTGCAAGGGGATTGTTGAGCTCGTGGACGACGCTGGCGGACAGCCTGCCCAGAGAGATCATTTTGTGTTCGTGAAGCAGTCGCGCCTGATCGGCAAACTGCTGTTCCAGTCTTCTGATCTCCCTCAGATCCCTGAAGAACCCCACCATGCCGATCTCTTCGCCTTCATCAAACATGACCGTTGCTGAAACCTGGACCGGAATATTGTCCCCCTTTTTGTCAATAATGTTTGTCTCAAAAAGTAAAAGCCGATTCTCCCCTCCGTGTTCTTCGGAAAGTATTTCTTTCCTCAGTTCTTCCGTCGCTCCCTCCGGGCTTCATGTCACCCAG